>NZ_CP040818.1:900000-985000 GCF_005887635.2 Paroceanicella profunda
ATTCCCGAGGAGATCCTTGCCCGCTCCCGCGCGCTGCGCGGCGAGAAGCCGTTCCTGTTCGCGGAGATAGACCCCACGCGCACCGCCCATGTGGTCATCGACCTGCAGGACGGGTTCATGGTGGAGGGCGCGCCGGTGGAGGTGCCCGTGGCGCGCGACATCGTGGGCAACGTGAACCGCATCACCAGGGCGCTGCGTGCCGCGGGCGGCACCATCGTCTACACCCGCTTCACCTCGGACCCCGCCTCCTGGAGCGCCTGGTACGCCCGTGGCTACATGACCCCGGAGCGCGCGGAGGAGCACCGCGAGGCCTTTGCCCCCGGCGCGCCCTACCACAAGCTGTGGGACGCGCTGGACGTGGCGGAGGGCGACATCATCGTTGACAAGACCCGCTTCTCCGCCTTCACGCCCGGCACCTGCGACATGCACGAGCAGCTGCAGGCCCGCGGCATCGACACGCTGATCATCACCGGCACCCTGTCGAACTGCTGCTGCGAGAGCACGGCGCGCGACGGCATCCAGTTCAACTACGGCGTGGTCTTCGTGGCCGACGCGAACGCGACCCATACGGATGCGGAGCACAATGCCGTCCTCTCCAACATGATCACCCTCTTCGCCGATGTGCAGGACACCGAGCAGGTGCTCGCCGCCATCGAGGCCGGGGTCCGGCGCGCCAGCGCCGCCTGAGGCCCGGGGGGCTCCCTCACCCCGATCCCTGGCCCCGCCGCTTCCCGGCGTCGGGGCACCCTGTCACCCCGGTCCGCACCTCGAGCGGGGTGAAACCTCCCCTCCGCCCCGCCCGGGGTGGAGGGGCTTTTCCCTTGCCTCCTCCGGAACGCGAGCCGTCGGGCGTCGGGCGTCGGGCGTCGGGCGTCGGGCGTCGGGCGTCGGGCGTCGGGCGTCGGGCGTCGGGCGTCGGGCGTCGGGCGTCGGGCGTCGGGCGTCGGGCGTCGGGCGTCGGGCGTCGGGCGTCGGGCGTCGGGCGTCGGGCGTCGGGCGTCGGGCGTCGGGCGTCGGGCGTCGGGCGTCGAAGGCCCATCACGCATCCCGTCAGCCGTCAAGCGCTGTCGCAATCGCGGCGCCCAGCCGCGCCTTTGCCGCCACCAGCGCCCCGCCATCGCGCGAGACCAGCCGCAGGGTGAGGCCGGCGCCGCCGCGCAGCTCGGCGGAGGCGGCGTAGCCCTCGGCCAGCGGCAGGGGCCCGGGCGGGAAGGCGGACCGCACGCCGGAAAGCCGCGCGGCCGGCCCCAGGATGGTGAAGGCGCCGAAAGCCCCCGCCCCGCCGGGCAGGCGGGAGAGGGCGCGCAGCCCGTCCTCGTCCACCGCCTGATGCTCGCGCAGGATCACCCGCCCGTCTGGGCGGCGCAGAACCGTATCCGCGCGCCAGGACGCGCCCGCCTGCGCCGGCGCGCCGGGGTGCTGGCGGCAGAAGCCGTCGAAGAGCACCAGCAGGCCGGTCTCCGCCACCACGGCGTCAAGCCGCTGGGCGATGCAGGCGCCGGCGGTGAGCACCCAGGGCTCCGGCAGCAGCTCCAGCCGGGCCCCCGCGCCCACCGCGATGTCCCAGCCCACGCGGGACGGGCCGCCGCCGCCATGCACCAGCGTGGCCCCGGCGCTGATGATCCGGGCAGCGGCACCGGGTTCGGCTTCCAGCCGGGTCTCCCACCGGTCGCCGGGCAGCAGGGCGGCGGCGGCGGCCTGCGGCAGCACGGTGAGCAGGCCGGGCTCCAGCCGGAAGCCGCGCGGCAGCGACCAGGGCCAGCTCACCCGGCGCCGGGCGATGCGGGTGGCGCCGTCCGCGCCCGGCGCGAAGGCGAGGTCGAGCTGGCGCGCGGGTGCCAAGCCCGGGGGAGGCGCGCCGACGGGCCCGCGCGCCGGCACGGGGGCGGAGACCGTCATGGCTCCGCCGGCGTGAACAGCACGTCGCGCCGCAGCCGGGCGATGATCTCGGCCACCCCCGCCCCGCGCCGGCAGTCGGAGGCGAGCACCGGCCGCCCCGCCCGCGCCGCCTGCGCGGTGGCGAGCATGGCGGGGAAGTCCACCCCCACATGGGGGGCAAGGTCGGTCTTGTTGATCACCAGCAGGTCGCACTGCAACACGCCGGGGCCGCGCTTGCGGGGGATGTCGTCTCCCCCCGCCACGTCGATCACGAAGAGCCAGTAATCCACCAGGTCGAGCGAGAAGGTGGAGGCCAGATTGTCCCCCCCGCTCTCGATCAGGATCAGCTCCAGCCCGGGGAACTGCCGCTCCAGCCGGTCGGCGGCGGCCATGTTCAGCGTCGGGTCCTCGCGGATCACCGTGTGCGGGCAGGCCCCGGCCTGCACCGCGAGGATGCGCTCGGGCGCCAGCCGCCCGCCGCGGCGCAGGCGCTCGGCGTCCTCATCCGTCACCAGGTCATTCGTGATCACGGCGACATCGGTGCCATCGGCGGCGAAAGCCTCCAGCATCCGCTCGATCAGCGCGGTCTTGCCCGAACCCACCGGACCGCCGATCCCCACCCGGGCCGCGGCGCTCATCGCAGGAAATACCGGCGGGCGAGCGGCACCTCGGCCACCGGCGCGCAGGTGAGCAGCCGCCCGTCGGCCCGCACCTCGAAGGTGCGCGGGTCGACCTCCACCTTCGGCAGGGCGGCGTTGCGCACCATGTCGGCCTTGGTGAGCGCCCGGGTGGAACGGATCGGCACGAAGGGTTTGCGCACCCCCAGCCGGGCCTCCGCCCCGTCCATCGCAAGCCGGCTGACGAAGGTGACGCCCAGGTGATGCTTCGCGCTGCCCAGCGCGCCCCACATCGGCCGGTGGACCATCGGCTCCGCCCCGATGAAGGAGCCGTTCGCGTCACCCATCGTGGCCCAGACGATGGTGCCGGACTTGATGACGGTGGCCGGTTTCGCCCCGAAGCTCGCCAGCGGCCAGAGCACGATATCGGCCATCTTGCCGGGGGCGAGCGAGCCGACGTGATCGTCGATCCCCGCCGCGATGGCGGGGTTTATGGTGAGCTTGGCCATGTAGCGGAGGATGCGCTCGTTGTCGGCCTTCGCGGTGCGCTCCTCCGGCAGGCGGCCGACCCGATCCTTCATCGTGCTCGCAAGCTGCCAGCATTTCGCCACGTTCTCGGCCAGCCGGCCCATGCCCTGAGTGTCGGTGGCGAAGATCGAGATCGCGCCCATGTCGTGCAGGAAATCCTCCGCCGCCATGCTTTGCGGGCGGATGCGGGCCTCGGCGAAGGCCACGTCCTCGATGAGATCGAAGCTCATCATATGGGCCAGCATGGTCATCGGCAGGCCTTCCTCCAGCGCCGCGGCGGTGAAGGGGTTGGTCGGGTTGGTCGAGGAGGGCAGCACATTGGCATGACCGTTCACGGCCAGGATGTCCGGCGCGTGGCCGCCGCCCGCACCCTCGGTATGGTACATGTGGATGGTCCGCCCGGCGATGGCGGCCATGGTGTCCTCGTAGAAGCCGAATTCGTTGATCGTGTCGGTGTGCAGGTGGACGGAGAAATCGGCGGCGTCGGCGGCGCGCAGGCAGCCGTCCATCACCGCGGGCGAGGCGCCGAAATCCTCGTGGATCTTCACGCCCAGCGCGCCGCCGGCCACGCTCTCGGCCACCGCCTCGGGGTTGGACGCCCCGCGCCCGAGGAAGCCGAAGTTCAGCGGGTATTCGTCCGCCGCCTGGATCAGCCGG
This sequence comes from Paroceanicella profunda, assembly GCF_005887635.2. Taxonomy (GTDB): domain Bacteria; phylum Pseudomonadota; class Alphaproteobacteria; order Rhodobacterales; family Rhodobacteraceae; genus Paroceanicella; species Paroceanicella profunda. Next base: position 903,681 of record NZ_CP040818.1, read on the forward strand.
CCCAGCGTGTGCGGCCCGGAGCAGCTCACGTCGAAGGCCGGGCCCGGCGACATGCCGATCATCGTCGTCGTGCCGCCCGCCAGCGCGTGCCAGGCCTGCTGCGGCGAGAGGAAATGCGCGTGCGCCTCGATGGCGCCGGGGGTGACGACATGGTGGTCCCCGTGCACCACCGTGGTGTTCGGCCCGGTCACCAGGTCGGGGTGGACGCCGTCCATGATGTCCGGATTGCCGGCCTTTCCGATGCCCACGATGCGCCCGCGCCGGATGCCGATATCGCCCTTCACGATGCCCAGCAGGGGGTCGATGATGAGCGCGTTCTGGATCACCATGTCGAGCGCGCCGGACGCGTCGGTGCCGGTGGTGCGGAAGCCCTCGCCGTCTCGCATCGCCTTGCCGGCGCCGGTGGTGAGCTCGTCGCCGTAGCTGGTGTGGTCATGCTCCACCTCGGCCAGCAGCGCGGTGTCCGCGAGGCGGAACATGTCGCCCGTGGTCGGGCCGTAGAGGGCGGCGTATTGCGCGCGGGTGAGGTTCATGCGCCGTACCCCTTGTCCTTCAGGGCGCGGAGCCCGGCGTCGCGGGTGTCCTCCACCCCGCCCTCGGCGAGGCCGGCGAACCCGTGGATGCGCTGCAACCCGCCGAAGGGCACCAGGGTCACCCTGCGGGCAATGCCGGGGTCGAACCGCTCGCCGCCGCCGGAGGGCCGGTCCAGCCGCATCCCCCAGGCCGCCGCGCGGTCAAACTGCAGCGCGCGGTTGGTCTCGGCGAAATGGGCGTGCGAGCGGACCTGGATCGCCCGGTCGCCCGTGTTCAGCACCTCGATCTCGCGGCGCGGCCGGCCGGGGTTGAGCGCGATCTCGCCCTCGGCGGGGAAGATCTCGCCGGGGATGATACCGGGCTCCGCCCCGGGCGGGATCGGGTCGAACACCGTGACCAGCTTGGTGCCCTCGGCCATCGACACCTCGACCGAGAAGGTCTTCAGCATCTGCGGCACGCCCGGCTCCACGTCCTCCGCCGCCAGCAGGGTTCCGGCCAGGCTCACCAGCGCCGGGTGGTCGAGCCCGGTGCGCGCGGCAGTGAGGATCTCGTCAGCGAGGTAGGCCACCGCCTCCGGATGGCTGAGGCGGATGCCGCGCGCCCGGTAGGCCCGGGCCAGTTCCGCGGCGGTGAAGATGGTCAGGCGTTCCATCTCGGTGGGGGTGAGGTGCATGGGCGCTCCTTCGGCATGACGGATGGACGGGGGGCGGTCAGTTCACGAAGAGCCGGTCCGGGGCGGGGCGCAGCAGCGCCACGTCCGAGACCGGCGCGAACCCCGCCGGCAGCGTGCCCTCCGGCGGCGGGCTTTCGGCATGGCGGGCGATGAGCGGGGCAAGCTCGGCCAGGTGGCGCTGCGCGGCAATCGCGCCCAGCGCGCCGAGCCGGACCGCGGCGGAGACCAGCGCCCGCGCCACCCCTTGCCCCGAGAGCGCAAGCGCGGTTTCCAGCGGCAGGCCAGCGGCGCGCCAGACCGCGCCCTGCATCACTGCAAGATGCCCGTGGAGCGCCCCCCCGGCCACCGCATCGCGCAGGCCGGCCGCGCCGGGCAGGCCCATGGCGGCGGTCGCGGTGAGGAAGGCCGCCCCGGCGGCGGCGGACTGGACGCGCACCGCCTCGGCCCAGAGGCACTCGTCCACCAGCCGGTCCCAGGCGCCCGGGTCCGGCCCGGCGCGCCAGCCCCCGGCAAGCGCGGGACAGTCGAAGGGCGCCCAGCGGCGGCCCAGCTCCTGCGCCAGCCAGGGGCCGATCCCCGCGCGGGAGGTCCGCCCGTCCCGCAGCGCGGTCTCCAGCCCCCAGGAAAACGCGAAGCCGCCGGAGGGAAAGGCGCTGTCCCCCAGCCTCAGGGCCAAGAGCAACCCGCCGACATCCCGCGCCGCCCTGCCCCGGACCTGATCCGGGGCCTCCGGGCCGGGGGCGACGGCAGACGGGCCGGAGTCGGGCGCGCCGGAAACATCGGAGTCAGCGCGGGAGTCCTCCTGCAGTGCCGGGCCGAGGGCAAGCGCACAGGCCACGGCCGGGCTGACGGCCGACACACCGGCGGGAGAAGCGCCGGGCGCGGGCATTCCTGCGGCAGGCGTGCCCGGCGCGGTCGGGTCGGCGGTGCGCGGGCCGGGCGCAGGGGGCGCGAGGTCCCGGGTCAGGCCCGGGACGGGGGGCGCGTCGCCGCTCACCGGGGCGCTTCGGGGGCGATGATGTCGAAAGGCGCGTAGGCGGCAACGTCGGCGAGACGGTCGAGATAGCCCTGTTCGGGACCGTCGAGGATCACCTCCAGCACGTCGCCGGTGAAATCCACCTTCCAGTGCAGGTTGCCGCAGCAATGGCCCAGCCGCAGCGCTGCCTCCACCGAGTGCGGACGCAGGCGCAGGCGGGCCCCGCTGTCGATGCGCGCGACAATGGCGAGATCCGCGCCCAGGTGCAGCACCGCGCCGTCCGACAGCCGGGCGGACCGCTCCAGCGCGATGGCGCAGGCGCGGCCCCGGTCGGTGGTGACCCGCATCCTCCGCCGCGCAGCCTCGGCGGCGGGCACGGCGATCACCTCCAGCCGGCCGCGATGCTCCAGCGCGTGCAGGCGCTCATGCAGCCCCCTCTCCCCGGCATGGCCGAGGATGGCGGTCAGCAGCAAGGGTTCAGAGGCTGCGCCAGTCATGGCTCGCCTCGAATGCGCCGGCGGCGCGGTAGATCGCCGGCTCGTTGAACTTCTCCGCCACCAGTTGCAGCCCCACCGGCAAGCCCTTCGAGGTCATCCCGCAGGGCAGGCTCATCGCCGGGTGGCCGGTGTAGTCATAGGGAGCGGTGTTGCCGAGCATGGTCCAGGCATGGGTGAGAAAGTCCATCCGCGGCGTGCCCGGGGCGGGCAGCTCGGGCGCCGCATGGGCCGTGGTGGGCATGAGCAGCAGGTCGTAGCGGGCGAAGACCTCGGCGTATTTGCGGGCATAGAGCGGCCGCAGGTTCTGGCCCTTCGCATAGATCCGCCCGCCGAATTTCTTCATCACCCAGGCGCCGAAGACGGTCATGGAATTCACCGTGTCGGGGAAGTCGTTCGCCCGCCGGGCGATGGCATTGTATTTCTCGATCAGCGAGGGCGGGTAGAAGCTGGACGCGCCGGAGGCGAGGCCCTGCCCGTAGGTGAACTGCCGCACCATGCCTTCCGCGATCATCGGCATGAAGAACACGCCGATCTCGTCATGCGCGGGCACGGAGACCTCCTCCACCACGGCGCCGAGGGCGGCGAGCTTCGCCGCGGCGGCACGCACGCAGGCGTCGACCTCCGGGTCGCTCTCCGGGCGGCCGAAGCCCTCGCTCAGGATGCCGATGCGCATGCCCTCCACGCCCTTGCCCACGAAGTCGGCATAGGGGTGGGTTGTGACCACGCCCTGGCGCATGTCCCAGCCGTCGGGTCCGGCAAGCACCTCCAGCATCGCGGCATTGTCGGCCACGGTGCGGGTCATCGGGCCGGTGTGGTCGATGGTGACCTCCATCGACATGATGCCCGAATAGGGCACCAGCGAATGGGTGGGCTTCAGCCCGACGATGCCGCAGAAGGAGGCCGGCATGCGGATCGACCCGCCCTGGTCGCCGCCGATGGCGAGGTCGGCCTCGCCGCTTGCCACCAGCGCGCCGGAGCCGGAGGAGGAGCCGCCGGCCGAATGGGCCGGGTTCACCGGGTTCAGCACATGGCCGGTGTCATTGGTGTGGCTGGAGCCGGAGAGGCAGAAATACTCGCAATGCGCCTTGCCCAGCACGGTGGCACCGGCGTCGAGCAGGCGGGTGACGACGGTGGCGTCCACCTCCGGCACGTAGCCCTCCATCAGCCCCGCGCCGTTCATGCAGCGCATCCCGGCCACGAGGACATTGTCCTTCAGAACCACGGTCTTGCCCTTCAGCGGGCCTTCCGCGGCACCCTCGATGGTGGATTTCACGTACCAGGCGTTGAGGGGGTTTTCCTCCGGCCCGGGCTGGGTGCCGGGGGTGCGCGGGTAGCGCACCTCCGGCAGGTTGTCGGGCAGCTGCAGCGTGGCGTTCGCCGCCGCCACGAAGCCGGAGATCGCCTGCCTCAGGAAAGCGGTGTCCTCGGGCGTGTAGGCGGCGCCGAAGGAGGCGCCGATCTCCGCGATCTCGGCTTCGGTGGGGTGAATGGGCATGACCATGATGCGCTCCTCAGAAGCTCTTCCAGTCGCCCGAGCCCTCGAAGGCGGAGGCGGCCTGATAGAGCGTGGCCTCGTCCCAGAACTTGCCCACGAGCTGCATGCCCACCGGCAGGCCGTCGACCATGCCGCAGGGGATGCTCAGCGCCGGATGGTGCGAGATGTCGAAGGGCGAGGTGTTGGCCAGCATCTCGAAGGCGCGGGCGACGTAATCCTCGCGGCTCGCGTCCGGGGCGGGCAGCGGGGTGGCCTTCATCGGCGTGGTGGGCATCAGCAGCATGTCGTAATCGGCCAGCACCGCGTCATAGGCGGCGCGCAGCGTGGCGCAGAGGTTCACCGCCTTGCCGTAGAAGCGCTTGCCGTAGGCCTGATCGATATAGGCGCCGAAGAGCATGCAGAGCTTCAGGGTTTCGGACAGCTCGTCCGCCCGCTCGCGCCAGCCGCGGTGGAAGTCCATCAGCCCGGTCACGTAGAGGTCCTGGCGTGAGACGCCGTAGCCGTCGCCCAGCATCATGGTCTGGGTCAGGCCCTCCAGGCCGATGGGTGCCCAGAGCGCGGCGCCGAAGAGATGCATCGGAATCGACACCTCCTCCACCGTGGCGCCGAGGCCCTTGAAGCGCTCCGCGGCCTCGCGCACCTTCGCGTCCACGGCCGCCTCGCTCACCGCATGGCCGAAGCCCTCCTTCAGCACGCCGATCTTCAGGCCCGCGGCGCCCTTGCCGAGCGCTTCGGTATAGGCGGCGGTCTTCACCCCGATCTGGCGGCTGTCATAGCCGTCCGGCCCGGCGAGCACCTCCAGCAGCAGGGCGTTGTCGGCCACGGTGGCGGTGATCGGGCCGGTATGGTCGATGTAGATCTCGATCGGCATCACGCCGGTGTAGGGCACGAGACCATGGGTGCCCTTCATGCCCACCGTGCCGCAGTAGGAGGAGGGCATGCGGATGGAGCCGCCCTGGTCGCCGCCGATCGCCATGTCCACCGCGCCCGACCCCACCAGCGCGGCCGAGCCGGAGGAGGAGCCGCCGGCGGAATAGCCCGTCTTGTGCGGGTTGTGCACCGGGCCCTGCGCGCCGGTGTGGCTGCCGCCCGAGAGACAGAAACACTCGCACTGCGCCTTCCCCATGATGGTGGCGCCGGCGTCCAGCATGCGGGTGACGATGGTCGCGTCCACGTCCGGCACATAGCCCTCCAGCGTGGAGGAGCCGTTCATCATCGGCACGCCGGCCAGCATCACGTTGTCCTTCAGCGCCACGGTGCGGCCCTTGAGCTTGCCCTCGGGCGCGCCCTGCACGGTGGATTTCACGTACCAGGCGTTGAGCGGGTTCTCCGCGGCCGGCGGCCGGGCGCCCGGGGTGCGCGGATAGGTGACGAGGGGCAGCGCGTCCGGCGTGCGGTCCACGATGTTGTAGGCCTCCACATAGCCCGCCATCAGGCCCTTGAAGGAGGTCACGTCCTCGGCGCTGAGGTTGAGCCCGAGGCTCTCTGCGATGTCGGCGAGCTGGGTGTCGGTGGGTGCCTTGACGGCCATTGTGATACTCCCTTGGTGAAGCCTGCGCGCGGGCAAGCCTTCTGCGGTCCGCCCCTCGGGGCAGATGATGAAAGCCGCTGCTCCCGGTGGGATCAGGCGGCGAAGCCCATGAATTCGCTCACGGCCTGCGGGTCGGTCAGCCGGTCACGCGGGATCTCGCTGTCGAGCACCCCGTTGGCGATGGCATAGACCCGGTCCGAGAGGCCGGTGATGAAGTCGAGATTCTGCTCCACGAGGACGATGGTGATGTCCTGGCGCGCGGTGAGCACCTTCAGCGTGTCGGAGATCTCGTCGATGATGGAGGGCTGGATGCCTTCGGTCGGCTCGTCCAGCAGCATCAGCTTCGGGCGCCGGCACAGGCAGCGGGCGAGCGCGAGGAGCTGCTGCTCACCGCCCGAGAGCGCGCCGCCGCGCCGGTCCAGCAGGCGCTTGAGGCGGGGGAACAGCTCCAGGATCTCGGCGATGATCGGCCCGGTGTCCCCCTTCTGGGTGGCGATGCCGACCATCAGATTGTCCTCCACCGAGAGGTTCGGGAAGATCTCCCGCCCCTGCGGCACGAGGCCGAGGCCGGCGCGGGCGCGCGCGTTCACCGAGAGGCCGCGAATGTCCGCCCCGTCGAAGGAAATCTCCCCGCCGGTCACCTTCACATAGCCCATGATGGCGCGCAGCAGCGTGGTCTTGCCCATGCCGTTGTGCCCGAGAATGCCCACCACCTCCCCCGCCTCGGCGCGGAAGTCGACCCGGTGCAGCGCCGGCACCACGCCGTAGGACGCCTTGAGACCGCGAACTTCAAGCAGCGACATCGGCCTGTTTCCCCAAGTAGATTTCCTGCACCGCGCGGTCGCGCATGATCTCGTCGATCGGCGCCTCGCGGAAGATGGCGCCGCGGTTGAACACGGTCACCTGTTTCGCGATCTGGCGGATGAAGGCCATGTCATGCTCCACCACGATCACCGAGGCGTTGCGCGACAGTTCCAGCACCAGCCGCGCCAGCCGGTCGCGCTCATCGCCGGTCATGCCGGCGGCGGGTTCGTCCAGCAGCACGAGCGACGGCTCGCCGGCCAGCACCATCGCCAGCTCCACGAGCTGGCGCTGCCCGTGCGAGAGCAGGCCCACCTCGCGCTTCGCGAGATCGGCGACACCGCATTTCACCAGCATCTCCTCGGACTTCTGCCGCGCCATGGGCGCGAGATGCTTGCGGCGGGCGGAAAGCCGGACGTTCTCATAGGCCGAGAGCCCGTTGAACAGGTTCGGCACCTGGGTCTTGATGCCGATCCCGAGCTTCACGATGTCATGCGTCAGCCATCCGGTGATCGGCTGGCCGCGAAACTCCACCACGCCCTCGGTGGGGGTGAGCTGGCCGGTGAGGCACTTGAAGAAGGTGCTCTTGCCCGCGCCGTTGGGGCCGAGCAGGCAGCGCAGCTCGCCCTCGTTCAGCGCGAAATCCACGTGGTCTACCGCGGTCACGCCGCCGAAGCGCATGGTGAGGCCGGTGGTGCGGATCACCTTGTGGTCGTCCGGGTCAGACATCGGAAGCCACCTCCTTTGCGGGCGGGGCGCTGCGCTCGCGGCGGCGGAACATCTCCCAGCCGGTGAGCGCCCAGTGGCGGAACGAGGGCACGAGGCCGCGCGGCAGGACCAGCACCAGCACCATCAGGATCGCCCCCAGGATGACGAAGTTGTTCAGGAACTGCAGGGTGCCGAGCTTGAGCGACAGCCATTGCAGCAGGATCACCCCCATGATCGGGCCCACCAGCGTGCCCACCCCGCCGGCCATCACCCAGATCAGCGCCTTGGCGGACATTTCCAGGCTGAAGGCGTTGGGGTCGATGAAGGTCTGGTAGGTGGCCCACATGGCGCCGGCCATGCCGGCGATGCCGGAGCCGAGCGCGAAGATGATCACCTTGTGGCGGCGCACGTCGTAGCCCAGCAGCGAGGAGCGGGTCTCGTTCTCGCGGATGCCCACGGAGACGCGGCCGAAATCCGAGGCGATGAGCACGCGCAGCCCGATGTAGACCACGATGAGCAGGAACATGAAGAAGGAGAACATCTGCGCCGGGTCCAGCCAGGCCTCCGGGTCTCCCGGCATGTTGAGGATCGGGATGGAGGGGATGCCGTTGAACCCGCCCAGACGCGCGTCGCCGATGGAGTATTCCGGGCCGGCGGTGTGGTTGATGATCTTCCAGAAGATCAGCGTCACCACCATGGTCACCACGCCGAGATAGACGTCCGACAGCCGGCCGTAGAACATGAAATAGCCCAGCGCCGCGCCGAAGGCCGCCGGCAGCACGAAGCTCAGGATGAAGGGAAAGGTGGTCTCGCCCATGTTGATCGAGGCGACGGCGAAGGTGTAGGCGCCCAGGCCGAAGAAGCAGGACTGGCCGAAGCTCAGGATGCCCCCGAACCCCCAGATGTAGGCCAGCGACAGCGCGTAGACCGAGAGCACCACATATTGGGTGACCTGCATGATGGTGAACAGATCGAACCAGATCGGCGCGCCGAACATGATCAGGACGCCGATCAGCACCATGATGTAGAAGCCCGGATCCTTGACGACGGGTTTTTCCATGTTGCGGGGTCCTCAGAGGCTGCGGGTGAAGATGCGGCCCGTGATGCCCTGCGGCAGCAGGCGCAGGAGCACGAGGGCGGCGAGAAGCAGGGCGGCGTCGCCGTAGACGGGCCCGGTGGCGATGGTGGTGGCCTGGGAGATGGAGCCGAGCAGGGTGGAGGCCGAGAGCGTGCCCGCCACCATGGAGGCGCCGCCGGTGATCACGGTGATGAAGCTCTGCCCGACGAAATTCACCCCCATGGTGGGCACCACGCCGGTGAGCGGCGCCAGCAGCCCGCCGGCAAGCCCGGTGACCGCGGAGCCCACCCCGAAGGTGGCCATGTAGACCCAGGTGGTGCGCACGCCCAGCGCCTCGGCCATGGCCGGGTTCTGCATGGTGGCCCGGGCGATGAGCCCGATCTTGGTGAACTTCAGCACGCTCCAGATGGCGAGCAGGAACAGCGCCGCGAAGCCGATGAGCACGAAGTTGTAGGCCGGGATGGAATAGGCGCCGATGTCCACACTGCCCAGCGGCGTGGACACCCCCTCCACCGTGTTGCCGAAGATCAGCGTCACGCCGCCGATCATCAGCAGGCTCAGCCCCCAGGTGGCCAGAAGGCTGTCGAGGATGCGCCCGTAGAGAAAGCGGATCACCAGCCGCTCCACCAGCACCCCGAACAGGCCCACGCAGAGCGGCGCCAGGATCAGGATGGCCACCCAGATGTTCACGCCGACCTTGGTCGACATGATCACCGTGTAGCCCCCGAGCATCAGGAACTCGCCATGGGCGAAGTTGATCACCCGCATCATGCCGAAGATGATGCCGAGCCCGGCGGCCAGCAGCACCAGCCATGAGATGGCACGCAGCATCTCGATCACGACGATGATCGCATAGTCCATGGCGGGTCTCCTCAGTTCAGGCTGATCTCGTGGTGCACGTTGGCGTTCGGATCTTCCTCGAGGTTGCACACCATCTGGGTGTCGGCGGGCTGCACCTGCGAATACTTCTCCTTGATGATGAACTCGTGGTCCTTCAGGTCGGCGATGTAGACGTCGCGGATGGCGTGGTGGGTCTTGGGGTCGATCGAGACCTTGCCGGCCGGCATGTCATAGGTCTTGCCGCTCTCGATCACCTCCAGGATGGGCTCACGGTCCAGCGTGCCGGCTTCCTTCACCGCGTCCGCCCAGATCATCATGCCCTCCCAGGTCACTTCCGCGAGTTCGGAGAGCACCGGGGTGTTGTCCGGGTAGGCGGCGACGATCTTCTCCTTCCAGGCGATGTTGGCCGGGGTGTCGATGGTCGGGTAGTAGCCGAAGGAGGTGATGATGCCGTCGCCCTCTTCCGGGGTCATGATGATCGGCTCGGACCCGCCGGCGCCGAAGGTGGTCGAGGCCATCGGGATGCGGCTCTTCATGCCGGCGGCGGCCCACTGGCGGTAGAAGCCGAAATGCCCCGAGCCCACCAGCGCGGAGAGCACGATGTCCGGCGCGGCGGACTGGATCTTCGCGATGGTGGAGCCGAACTGGGTGACGTCGAGCGGGAAGAACTCCGTCTCGATCACCTCGCCGCCGTTCTCCTCCACGTAGCGCTTGAACCAGGCGGCGGTGATGTGGCCGTAGTTGTAGTCCGCCGCCACGGTGTAGACCTTCTTGCCCCAGAGGTTCATCACGTAGGGGATGAGCTTCTCCACCGTCTGCGCGGGCGTGGTGCCCAGGGTGACCTCGTTGCGGTCGCACACGCCGCCCTCGTAGAGCGTGTTGTAGAAGTAGAGCGTCTTGAAGCGGTGGAAGATCGGGCGGATGGTCTCGCGGCTCGCCGAGGTGATGCCGCCATGCACCACGGCCACCTTGTCCTTCAGCGCCAGCTGGGTGGCGTACTGGGAGTAGAGCGACATGTTGGACTGCGGGTCGTAGATCACCGGCTTCAGCGGCCGGCCCAGAAGGCCGCCGCCGGCGTTGATCTCGTCGATGGCGAGATTGAGGATCTGGTTCATCGGGATGCCGCTGGTGTCCAGCCCGCCGGACAGGTCGTGCAGGCCCCCGACCAGGATCGCGTCATCGTCGGCCAGCGCGGCATAGGGCAGTGCGACACTGCCGGCGGCAAGCGCCGCGGAAGACTGCAGGAAACGGCGGCGGCTCAGCTTGGTCATGTCCTTGGGCCCTTTCGGTATGGAAAATCCGTCGGGGACAAACTGGCGGATGCAACGCTTGAAGCGTCAAAGATTTTTCACGCGAGCGCGGGAGAAATGCAGCGAAACGCCCCTGGTGCTGAAAATATGAGCGGATGCAGCCGTGCGCGCCCAGAAAGCGCGCAAGCAATTACCAGAAATTTCTACTATCGAAAATGAGTGTTTAACCATTTTCCGAGCAGCGGCGAATCACCTTCGCGGCCCGGGTGGCCGGCGCCGGCCGCACAGGCCGGAACCGGGCCCGGGAGGCTGCGCGCCCGCCCGGCCTGGCCGGGCGGGCGCATCGGCTCAATGCTTGAATTTCCGGATTTCGCCGGACTTCAGCCGCGCGGAATACGACAGCAGCTCGCGCTTCACGATCGGCATCAGGAAGTAGAGGCCGATGATGTTCACCACCGCCATGGCGAAGATCGCCGCGTCGGAGAAATCGATCACCGGGCCGAGGCTCATCGCCGCGCCGATGATCACGAACAGGCAGAACAGCAGCTTGTAGATGACCTCCGAGGTCTTGCCCTCGCCGAACAGGTAGGTCCAGGCCTTCAGCCCGTAGTAGGACCACGAGATCATGGTGGAGAAGGCGAAGAGCACCACCGCCACCGCCAGCACGTAGGGGAACCAGCTGATGGTGGTGCCGAAGGCGAGCGAGGTGAGCTCGACCCCCGAGGAGCCGTCAGCGGTGGCGATGGAGCCGGAGGCGGCGTCCCACACGTAGAGCCCGGTTTCCGGATCCTGGTTCAGCACCCCGGTGATGACGATGACCAGCGCGGTCATGGTGCAGATCACCACGGTGTCGATGAAGGGCTCCAGCAGCGAGACGAACCCCTCGGTGATCGGCTCCTTGGTGCGCACCGCCGAATGGGCGATGGCCGCGGACCCCACGCCGGCCTCGTTGGAGAAGGCCGCGCGCTTGAAGCCCTGGATCAGCGCGCCGGCCAGGCCGCCGGCAATGCCGAGCCCGGTGAATGCGCCCTCGAAGATCTGCCCGAAGGCCCAGGGGATCTGGCTCGCATTGCCGATCAGGATGATCAGCGCCGCCCCCACGTAGATCACCGCCATCAGCGGCACGATCTTCTCGGTCACCTGCGCGATGGACTTGATGCCGCCCACGATCACCACGAAGACGATGATCGCCATGATGATGCCGGTGATCCAGCCGTTGCCGGACAGGAAGCTCGCCTCGCCGCCGGTGATGTTGACCAGCTGGGCATGGGCCTGGTTGGCCTGGAACATGTTGCCCCCGCCCCAGGAGCCGAGGATGCAGAAGATCGAGAACAGCACGGCCAGCACCTTGCCGATCGTGCCGTAGCCGCGCTCCGTCATCCCCTTGGTGAGGTAGTACATCGGGCCGCCGGAGACCGTGCCATCCGCGTATTCATTGCGGAATTTCACGCCCAGCGTGCATTCGGTGAACTTCGAGGCCATGCCCATCAGCCCGGCGAGGATCATCCAGAACGTCGCCCCCGGGCCGCCGATGCCCACGGCCACCGCCACGCCGGCGATGTTGCCCAGCCCCACCGTGCCCGAAAGCGCCGTGGCCAGCGCCTGGAAATGGCTCACCTCGCCCGCGTCGTTCGGGTCCGAGTAGTCGCCCTTCACCAGGGCGATCGCATGGCCGAAGGCGCGGAACTGCACGAAGCCGAAATACACGGTGAAGATCGTCGCGCCCACCACCAGCCACAGCACGATCCACGGAAAGGACGTGCCCGGCAGCGGCGCGAAGATGAAGCTCACGAACGGGCCGGTAACCGCCCCGGCAACGGCGTTGATGGTCGCGTCGATCCCCTCCGGCTCCACCTCCTGGGCGAAGGCGGCCATGGGAAGCAGCAGGCACAGCAGCGCGACGAATGGCGCGAGAAATGTCTTGATCATGCTTGAATCTCCGGCGGATGGGCGCGTCATGGCACGATGACGGTGGGGACGGGCGCGGCCTGCGCCAGACCGAGCGACACGGTTCCGAAAACCCGGGCACTCATCGAGGAGGAGGTGGTCCTGCCGACGAAGACCATGGTGGCTTCGAGCTTCTTCACCGTCTCGATCACCAGGTCGACGACCGACCCGTAGCGGATCTCGCCCTCGGCGGGGATGCCCTTGTCGGCCAGGAGCTTCAGCACCGGGTCCAGCACCGCCGAATGGGCGCGCGACAGCTCTTCGCGTCGTCGCACATGCCGCTGTTCAAGCTCCTCCGGTGTCAGGAAACTGTAGGGAGACCATTCCAGAACATGCACCAGGAAGAGCCTGGCTCCGGCCTTCTGTGCACGTTCGGACGCATAGTCCACGACATTCATGTCATCGCCTGAATAGGCGACGACGAAAGTCTCCTGCGTCATCAGGATAAACTCCTTCCCTGCTTCAGATTTCGGTGATCCCCATTGATTTTATTCAAATTCAATCAATCTGGCGCCGGATTGCCGCGGGCTGTCAACAATTTGATAATAAATTGGCGCAATTCTGCTGGATTTCGGGAAAATTAGATGCAAATGCCGCGCGCTCCGGCGGAGAGGCCGGGGCGCGCGGCCCTGCCGGGGCCGGTCCGCATACGGTGCCGAGGGCTCAGAACACGTCGAGCAGGCCCTCGGTGGCAACGCCGTCCTTCAGCTCGCGCAGGCGCGCATAGGCGAGCGAGATCACCACGCAGTAGAAGACCGTGGCCGCGGACTGGACGACCGCCTCGACCAGCACATAGACCAGCCCCAGGCCGCCGGCCATCATCCCCATCGAGCCCATCATCGCGACGGAGCCGCCCAGAAGCAGCGCCAGCCCGGCCTGCAGCACCAGGGAAAACACCATGACGATGATGGCGGTGAGCAGCCCCAGCCCGACCAGCGGCCAGCGGTAGTTCTTCGTCAGCGCCTGGCTGCGGCCCATGGCGCGGAACCCGGCGCGTTCGATCACCACCGCCGGCACCGTGAGGCAGAGCACCGCCGCCAGCCACAGGCCTGGAACCAGCACGAAACCGAGACACACCAGAATCGCCAGCGACGCGGCAAAGCCCAGCACCAGCAGCGGAACGATGTTGCGCAGGGTGCTGCTCACGTAGCGCCCGATGTCCAGCGGCCGGCCGAGCCGCGTGTCGAAGGCCGCCTGCACCACCAGCGCGGTGACCAGGCTGGGCCCGATGACGCCCAGGATGCCGTTGACCGCGATCCGCCAGCCCTCGCTTGCCAGCGTCATCGCCTCCATGTCGGGCCCGTCCGGCGCCCCGAGATCCGGTGTGAGCAGCACGCGCTGGATCAGCGACACCACCAGCACCGGTACCAGCGCCAGCAGCACCAGCGGCACGAACCGCCGGAGCAGGATGCTGAACGCCTCACTGATGAGGGTTCCCACGCCCAGGGGCGGGCGCGGGTCTGACGGCGGCAGCGGGTCTTCCGGCATGGCGGTCATGAATGTCTCCCTTCGTTCAACTGTGGCGGCCGCCGGGGCGAGCGCGTTCCCGGGCCAACGTAGCACTCCTTGCGGGGGATCAAACCCCGGCGGCGGGCCCGCCGGGCGTTCCGGCCGCCGGGTCATGCCGGCTCCGGCGCACCTTGCCGAACAGCCGGCCGCGCTCCAGCTCCGCGCGCTGCGCGGCGTAGAAGGCGCGCAGGAAGGCCTCCGCCTCGGCGGGCTCCACCCGGCCGGTGTAGGCGATGCGGTCGCGGATGCGCTCCGCCACCGCCGCCATCCGCGCGCTGCGGGCCGCCATGGCACTGGCCTTGTCGCTCGCTCTCGCGCGCAGGACGCGCTCCAGCGTCTGCAGCTCGTAATCGCCGTAATGGCCGAGCTGGTGCGGCAGGAAGGTGAAGTCTCCGGAGGCCGTGTCCGGCGCGGCGGCGGTCTCCACCGCGATGTCGGGGAGAAGGTGCAGCGGCGGCTGCACCACCACGCAGGTGCCGGCGATGATGTCGCCGATGCGCTGGCGCTCGCGGTTGAACAGCGGCACGGCCACCAGGACCCCGATCCAGACGGTGAGGGCGAGATAGCCGGAGGCCTCCAGCGAGCCGGCCGCCAGCATGGCGGTTGCCGGGGCGAAGATCTCCATTTCCTTCAGCAGGTTGCGTGCCGCCACCGCATGGGCCCCGAGGCCGCGCCCGTCCGTGGAGATCACCCGGATGCCGGTCATCCGCTTGCCCGGGGTCTGGCCGTTCCAGAACAGCTCGGTGAGGATGTAGTAGGGCGCGCGGATGAAGAAGAACAGCACCGCCCCCAGCCCGATCACCAGCGGCTCCGGCGCGTCGAGCCCCAGCGTGAGGACGATCAGCAGCGCGGCCAGCGCCAGCAGCGTGAGGACGAGGTCGATGGTCTGCGCGGTGAGGCGGGTGCCCAGGCCGGCAACCTCGAGCCGGATCGGCACCCCCTCGGGCGGCACGAAATCGCGCAGCAGGCGCGGGGGGCGCGGTGCGGCGGAGGCGCGTCTGCGGCTCACGGTGCCGGCCTCCGGCTGCCGAGCAGGAACCAGGCCATCCACACGGCGCCGATGCCCCAGCCGATGGCCAGCCGCGCCTCCAGCCCGGTGACCAGCTGGCGCCCGAAGCCTTCCAGCAGCGCCGCGAGCACGAGCATCAGCGCCGCGAGCAGCGCCAGCTTCACCGCGTCGCGACCCTGGGCGCGCAGCGCGTCGCCGCGGCTGCGCGGCCCGGGGAACAGCACCGCCTCGCCCAGCCTCAACCCCGCCGCCGCCGCGATGAGGATGGCGCCGATCTCCGTCACCCCGTGGATCGACAGCCAGCCGGCCACCTCCATCCCGAGGCCCCTGTCCACGTGCAGCGCCACGAAGGCGCCCATGCTGAGCCCGTTGTAAAGGCAGAGCAGCAGGGTGGGCATGCCCGCCAGCGCACCGAGGGAGAAGCAGAAGATCGCGATGCGCGCGTTGTGCGAGAACAGGAAGGAGGCGAAGGCGGCCAGCCCGCCCAGCGGGCCCTCGTGCGGGCCCTCCAGCACCTCGCGCAGCTCGTCCGCGGTGCTGTCCGGGCCGCGCGGGTCGCCGCCGCCGGAGGGCACGAGCGTGTAGTACCAGGTCGCGTCCTGGAAATAGAGCAGCCAGCCCACCAGCGCGCCCAGCAGTGTCACCAGCACCACGATCCCCAGGTGCGGGGCGGAGCGGCGGAAGGCCGGCGGCACCCCGCGCAGGAAGCGCCCGAACAGCCCGGAGAGGGTTTCCTGCGGCGCGTAGACCGCGAGGCAGGCCCGGGCGCACAGCGCCTCGAGATAGGCCCGCAGCGCCGCGTCCAGCGAGATTTCCCGCGCCACGGAGAGCGCGCTCACCGCCTGCCGGTAGAGCACCGCGAGGTCGCGCGCCTCCTCGAAGGAGAGCGCGCGCATGCCCTGGCGCTCGGCGCGCTCCAGGATGGATTCGAGACGCCGCCAGCCGGCTTCACGCTCGCGCCGGAACCCGGTGGAGCGCAGGGTAGGGGTGGTCTCCGGCGAAGGCGCCTGCGCGGGGGGCGCGGCGGTGCCCGCTGCGCGGGAGGCTCCGGAAGCCGCCGCGCGCGCGGCATCGGAAGCGGGGGCCTGCGGCTCGCTCATATCACCTCCCGTGCCTTGAGATCGAGATAGGCGGAGACCAGCCGCGCGGTGAGCTGCCCCGGCGCCACGTCCAGCACGGCGATGCCCAGCCGGTGCAGGCGCTCCAGCACCACGCGCCGTTCCGCGCGCATCTGGGCGGCGGCCACCCCGCGGGCCAGGGCGTCGAGCGTGTGCGGCCGCGCGGTCGCGGCGCGCGCCAGGCCCGGGTCTCCCAGCGCGACGAACACGATCGCGTGGCGCCGGCTCAGCGCGCCCAGCGTCTCGACCAGCAGTTCCGCCGTTGTCGGGTCCGCGAAATCGGAAAACACCACGATCAGGCTGCGCCGCGGAATGCGCGCGGAAAGCCGGGAGAGCGCCAGCGTGTGATTGGTTTCCACCATCGCGTAGTCGAGGTCGGCCATCCGCCGCCGCAACCGGGCGAAGGCGGCCCGCCCCGGGGCGGGCGGCACGAAGAGGCGCGGCTGGGAATCGTAGGCGAAGAGCCCGATCTGGTCCCCGCCCAGCGCCGCGGCCCAGGCCACGGCCAGGGCCGCGTGCACCGCGTGGTCGATCTTCGGCAGGCCCTCCACCTCGGCGCGCATCTGGTAGCCGTTGTCGAGCGCGAGGATCACGTTGTGATTGCGCTCGGCGCGGGATTCCTTGGCCAGCAGGCTGCGGTGGCGGGCGGAGCGCTTCCAGTCAATGTCGCGGATGTCCATGCCGGCGGTGAAGTCGCGCAGCTGGTGGAACTCGGAGCCGTCGCCGCGCGCCGAGGTTTCCTTCAGCCCGTAGAGGGCGGAGCGCACGTCGACATCGATGCGCCCGGACGAGACCGGCCGGATGTCGGGCACCGCGGCGATGCCGAGGTCCAGCGCCAGCCTCGGGGTGAATTCGAACAGCCCCAGCCGGCTGGTCCAGGTGAGCCAGAGCGCCTCCAGCCGCCAATGGCCGCGGGCGCGGGCGCGCAGCGACGCCTCGGCGAGGAAGCCGCCGCCCTGCGCCGGGCGGCTGTCGATCGCCTCCGGGCCCTCCAGGCCGTCCGGCCAGTCCACCCGGGCGCGGGGGGCGGAGGCGGGGCCGGGCGCGAAGCGCAGGGTGAGCCGGGCCTCCGAGCCCACGAACACATCCGCCGGCAGGCTGGCCTCCACCCGGGCCCGGCCGCGCAGCGACAGCGCGAGGTCGCCGAGCACCAGCCCGAGCAGCGCCAGCCAGATCAGCGCCGCCGCCGTCTCGCCCTGCCGCCCGGTGGCCAGCACCACGGCGGAGAGCGCGAAGCCCGCCGCCCCGGCCAGCAGCAGGCGCGGCGCCGGGCGCAGCCCGATCCGCCAGGCCGGCAGGCCCCGGCCCGCGCGCATCCGCAGCCCGGTGAGCAGCAGCCCCAGCGCGAGGAGCGTCGCGATCCAGGCCGGCCAGTCGCCGCCCGCCGGGCCCGGCACCGCCCCCAGCACCACCGCGAGCGCGCCCGCGAGCAGCAGCGCCGCGAGGGCGATCAGCCCCGCTCCGGCACGGCGTGGGCCAGGGCCGGCAGGTGGCGTTCCGGGGGCGGCCTCGGTCACCGCGGCGCCTCGACCTGGTCGAGGATGTTGGCCAGCACGTCGTCCGGGCTGCGGCCCTCGATCTCCGCCGTGGGGCCGAGCACGATGCGGTGGCGCAGCGCCGGGCCGCAGAGGCGTTTCACGTCGTCGGGAAGGGCATAGTCCCGCCCGTCCAGCGCCGCCAGCGCCCGGGTGGCCGCGGCGATCGCGTCCGCCGCGCGGGTGGAGGCCCCGTGGGTGATCTCGGCCGCCGAGCGCGTGGCCCGGGCGATGGCGAGGATGTAGCGCAGGATGCTGTCATCGAGCCGGATGGCATCGACGCAGGCCCGCCCGGCGGCGATCTCCTCCGGCCCGGCCACCGGCGCAATCTCCGCCAGTGCGGCCTCCCCGCCCAGCGACCGGTCCGCATGGCGGCGCAGGATGTCGAACTCGGTCGCCTCGTCGGGGAACTCCACCAGGAGCTTGAACAGGAACCGGTCGAGCTGGGCCTCCGGCAGCGGGTAGGTGCCCTGCTGCTCGATCGGGTTCTGCGTGGCGACCACGGTGAACCAGGGCCCGAGGTCGCGGTCCTTGCCGTCGATGGTGGCGCGGCGCTCGCTCATCGCCTGCAGCAGGGCGGCCTGGGTCTTGGGCGGCGCGCGGTTGATCTCGTCGCCCAGCAGGATGTCGGTGAACACGGGGCCCTTCACCAGCCGGAAGGCGTTGGTGCCGAAGTCGAACAGATTCGCGCCCAGCACATCGCCCGGCATCAGGTCCGGGGTGAACTGGATGCGGCCGAAGCGCAGGCTGAGGGCGGCTGCGAAGCTGCGCGCCAGCAGGGTTTTCGCCGTGCCCGGCGGGCCCTCCAGCAGCACGTGCCCGCGCGAGAACAGCGCGGCGAGCATCAGCTCCACCGTCTCCTCCTGGCCGCGCACGGCCCGGCCGATCTCGCCGCGGATCGCGTCAGCGAGGCCGGATAGCTGCTCCAAGTTCATGCCTGATCTCCTCGATGATGGTCTCGAAACGCTCGAGGCGCGCCAGCGCCTCGGTGGGGGCGGGCCGCCCGGGGCAGGTTGCGACGGCGTCTGCCGCAGCGCTCAGCCGCGTCGCCAGCCCCGTGTCGCGCCGCGCCACCCGTTCGCGCACCTGGGCGAGCGCATCGCCGGAGCCCCGGTGCGGCCCGAACAGGTCCGCGGCCAGGGCCTGCAGCCGGGCCGCCGCATGGGCGCGCAGCAGGTCGCCGTCATGGCCCGTCAGGCGCATCAGCCGGGACTGGGCCTCCAGCCCGGTGCCGCGCCCGAAGCGCCGGCCGGTGCGCAGCGGCGGCCCCGCGCGCACCGCGCCGCGCCACAGCGCGAGCAGCGCCAGCCCGGCCGCCGCCGCCCAGAGCAGCGAGAAGGGCCAGGCAAAGTAGCGCTCCAGGTCCTGCGCGGTGCGCTCGCGCAGGTCCTCGCCGGCCCCGTCCGACATCCAGATATCGGTGCTGTAGTCGATCAGCACCGTGCCGCTGCCGGCCGCCTCGGACAGGAACCAGCGCGCGAAGGCGGCATTGTCGCCCAGCGCCAGCCCGGCGTTGGACATGAGGTCCGGGTCCGACAGCAGCAGGAAGGTGCTGCGCTTCGTCTCGCAACGGCCCAGCAGCATGCCGCGCTCCGTGCCGATCAGCGGCGTGCAATCCGGCGCCTCGACGAGCTGCGGCGCGTAGATTTCCAGGTCGAAATCGCCCTCCGGCGGCCGGAAGCCGACGAAGCCGCCCTCCGTGCGCCGCAGGGTGAGGGGCATGCGCAGCGCCTTGGCATATCCTCGCGAGACCGCGGCGGTGTCATTGGCGAAAGCGGGGTGCATGCGCCCGCTTGCGGGAACGGCGCCGCGCCATTTCGGCAGGATCAGCAGCGTCGGAATGTCCAGCTTGCTCCGCAGCACCCAGGCGGGGATGTCCACCAGGTCCGCGTTCTCCCGCGCCCGGGCGCGGGTGTCGGACGGGGCACCCGCCCGCGTGGGGTCGGTGTCGTAGAGCGGCAGCAGGCGCAGGCCGATGCTGCCCGGGTCGCGATAGGTGCCGCCGGTGAAGGTGCGGGCGTCGATACCGTCCTGCCGCAGCCATTCCGCCAGCGCGTCGAAGCCGATCACCGACTGGCGGATCTCGCCCCTCGGGCTGGCGAGCCAGACCCATCCGGCCACCAGCGCCGCCACGCCGACCAGCAGCAGCAGCGTGTCGCCTCCCGGCAGGCGCCGCGCTCCGCTGCTCATGCCATGGGCCCCGTGGCCGGGCCGAGGATGCGGCGGGCGCGCTCGGCGCAGGCCTCCAGCACGCCCGGGGGCACATCGCGCCCGCCGAAGCGCACGCTTTCCTGCGTGCGCAGCAGCTCGGCCAGGTCCCGGGTGGCGGCGCGCTCCGCCGGCAGGGCGCGCAGCACGTCGCGCGCCGTCTCGCCCCGGCCGACGCGCCGGCCCTCCGCGGCAGCGGCATGCGCGAGAACGAGCGCGAAGAGCCGGCTCAGCGCCTCGCGCCGGTCGTCGAGGGCGAGGATGTCGCTGAGCGAGGAGACGGACCCCTGCGGCGCCGGCGCAGGGCCGGCCGCCGTGGCCGTGCCGCGCGGGCGGCCGTCCGCCTGCGGCCGCCGCGCCGCGACCCGGCCCCCGCCATGGACCACCGCCAGCGCGAGGAGGCCGAGCAGGACCGCCCCGGCCACCCCGACCAGCACCCAGCGCATCACCGGGCCCAATGCGTCGAGGCTGTCGAATACCTCTGACCCCTCTGCCGGATCGGTGTCCGGTGCGAGGGCGGGCGCCGGGCCGTCGGGATCATACCAAGTGCCCTCGGTCTCCAGCCCGCTTTCCTTCAGCGCCTGCCGGAAGGCCGCGCTGCCGGCGCCCGACGGCGGGTCCAGCCGCACGGCGGGCGGGGCGGGGCCCGTGTCCGGCGCGGCGGGGGCCGCGATGGCGAGCAGCAGGCCAACGATGAGGGAGGGCAGCTTCATGAAGGACGGCGGCCTGTTCTGCTGCGACGGGCACGAGGAAAGGCGACCGTAAGGACCGCCTCCCCGCATTGCAACAGGAGCGCGGGGCGGCTCAGCCGCGCGGCCCGATCAGCGTGGTGAGGCTGCCCAGGGCCGGAATCTCGACCACGCAGGTGTCGCCCGGCACCAGTTCGCCCACGCCGGCCGGCGTGCCGGTGAAGATCAGGTCGCCCGGCGCCAGCGCCACGCTGCGCGACAGGATGGCGATCACTTCCGGGATGCGCCAGATCATCTCGGAGAGATCGCCCTCCTGCTTCACCGCGCCGTTCACGGTGAGGCGGATCGGCCCGGCCTCCGGGTGTCCGACCGCGGACACCGGGTGCACGGCGCCGCAGACGGCGGAGCGGTCGAAGCCCTTCGCCAGGTCCCAGGGGCGGCCCATCTTCTTCGCCACGCCCTGCATGTCGCGGCGGGTGAGATCGTTGCCGATGGCATAGCCCCAGACGTGGGAGAGCGCCTCCGCCTCCGGAATGTCGGCGCCGCCGGTGCTGATGGCCACCACCAGCTCGGCCTCGAAATGCAGGCTGTCGGTCTGCGGCGGATAGGGCAGCGTCTCGCCGTCCTGGGCCAGCGCGTCGCCCGGCTTGGAGAAGAAGAACGGCGGCTCGCGGTCCGGATCATTGCCCATCTCGCGGGCATGGGCGGCATAGTTGCGCCCCACGCAGTAGATCCGGCGCACCGGGAAGCGCGTGTCACTGTCGGTAACGGGAAGCGAGGGGGTGGCCGCGGGGGGGAAGGCAAACTGGGTCATCTCGGTCCTTTTCAGCTCGGTCCTGCCAGCGATACGCCGGAGCCGCGCCCGGGTCGAGCCCCCGCGCACCCTGTTGCCGGCGCCCGTGGACATGCTATGCCTCGCGGACGCGAAAAGGAATGCGAGGGCATGACATGAAGACCGGCGGACAGCTCATCGTCGAGGGACTCGAGGCGCAGGGCACGGACAGGGTGTTCTGTGTGCCCGGAGAAAGCTACCTCGCCGTGCTCGACGCCCTGGTGGGCAGCGGCATCCGCCCCGTGCTCGCCCGCCAGGAAGGCGGCGCGGCGATGATGGCGGAGGCCGACGGCAAGCTCACCGGCCGCCCCGGCATCTGCTTCGTCACCCGCGGCCCCGGCGCCACGAACGCCGCCGCAGGCGTGCATGTCGCCCAGCAGGACGCCACGCCGATGATCCTCTTCGTCGGGCAGATCGGCCGGCGCATGCGCGGCCGGGACGCCTTCCAGGAGGTGGACTACCGGCAGTTCTTCGGCTCCATGGCCAAGTGGGTGGAGGAGATCGACCACGCGGACCGCATCCCCGAGGTCCTCTCCCACGCCTTCCATGTCGCGATGAGCGGCCGGCCCGGCCCGGTGGTGCTGGCCCTGCCCGAGGACATGCTCTCCGGCGAGGCCCCTGCCCTCGCGCCCGCGCCGCGGGTGGAGGTGGCCGCGCCGGCCCCCGCGCCGGGTGACATCGACCGCCTCGGCGCCCTGCTGGCCGCGGCGGAGCGCCCGATGCTGGTGGTCGGCGGCGCGCGCTGGGAGCCGGCGGACAGCGCCGCCCTCATCCGCTTCGCCGAGGCCTGCGACCTGCCCGTCGCCTGCTCCTTCCGCCGGCAGATGCTGCTGGACAACACCCACCCGCATTACGCCGGGGACATCGGCCTCGGCCCCGCCCCGGCCCTGGTGCAGCGCATCCGCGAGAGCGACCTGCTGATCCTCGTCGGCGCGCGCTTCTCCGAGAACCCGTCGCAGGGCTTCTCGCTGCTCGACATCCCGGCCCCCGCGCAGACGCTGGTGCACGTCCACCCCGGGCCGGAGGAGCTGGGGCGCATCTATGCCCCCACCCTCGCCATCAACGCCACGCCGGGGCGCTTCCTCGATGCGGTGGCGGGCCTGTCGCGCAGCGCCACCGGTGCCGCCGCGGCGGCCAACGCGGCGTGGCACGCCTGGTCCGACACCCCGCCCGAAACCCCCGGCGCCGTGCAGATGGGCGCCGTGATCGCCCATCTCAACGCCGAGATGCCGGAGGCCTGCATCACCAACGGCGCCGGCAACTACGCCACCTGGTCTCACCGCTTCTTCCGCTACCGCGGCTGGGGCAGCCAGCTTGCGCCCACCTCCGGCTCCATGGGCTACGGCCTGCCCGCCGCCATCGCCGGAAAGCTGCGCATGCCCGGGCGCGAGGTGATCGCCATGGCCGGCGACGGCTGCCTGCAGATGACGATGCAGGAGTTCGGCACCGCCTGCCAGGAAGGCGCGGCGATCCTGCTGATCGTGGTGGACAACGGCATCTACGGCACCATCCGCATGCACCAGGAGCGCGAATACCCCGCGAGGGTGAGCGCCACCACCCTGCGGAACCCGGATTTCGCCGCCATCGCCCGGGCCTACGGCGCCTTCGGCGCCCGGGTGGAGCGCACGGAGGACTTCGCCGCCGCCCTTGCCGCGGCGCGGGCCAGCGGCGGGCCTGCCCTGCTGCACCTGCTCACCTCCCCGGAGGCGATCACCCCGGCGCGCACCCTCACCCAGATCCGCGAGAAGCGCTGAGACGGTCGCGAAACCGTCACGATCCGGTGCCACACCCCGGCCAGCGGCAAGGAGACACGCGATGAAACGCTACGGCATCTACTACGCCCCGCCGGCCGGCTCGGCGCTCGCCCGCTTCGGCGCGGACTGGCTGGGCTGGGACGCCGAGGCCGGCCGGGCCTGCCGGCCCGACCCGATGCCGGAGCTGCCGCTGGACTGGGAGAGCGTGACCGCGACACCGCGCCGCTACGGCTTCCACGGCACGCTGAAACCGCCCTTCGCCCTCGCCCCCGGCACGGATGTGCAGGGCCTGCTCGCCGCGGTCGAGGCGCTGGCGGCCGGCATCCCGGCCTTCGGGATCCCGCCCTTCGCGCCATCGCTGGAGCATGGCTTCCTCTCCCTGCGGCCCTCCGGGCCCTCCGAAGCACTGGAGGCCCTCGCCGCGGACTGCGTGCGCGCCCTTGACCGCTTCCGCGCCCCGCCCTCCGAGGCGGAACTGGCCCGGCGCCGCAAGGCCGCCCTCTCCCCCGCCCAGGAGGCCCATCTCGCCCGCTGGGGATACCCCTATGTGATGGAGCAGTTCCGCTTTCACCTCACGCTGTCCGGGCACCTCGGCCCCGAGGATGCCGCGGCGCTGCGCGACGCCCTCCGGCCCCTGCTGGCCCCGCTCACCGCGCCCGGGCGCACCGCGCCGGAACCGGTGCGCGAGCTCTGCGTGTTCGGAGACCCGGGCGACGGCCCCTTCCACCTTCTCCACCGCGTTCCCCTCACCGGCTGAGGCGCGCAAAGAACCATTTGCACTGCCCTCCGGCATCGACTATACGACCCCCGGTGCACCCGTGGCCCGACCGGACAGAGCGCAGCGCTCAGAAGGCGGATGCCAAGGGGAGTGCCGTGAAGAAGAGGACTAGGAAAGACGCGTGATACCAAGCTCTTGCCGGGCAGATCGGGTTTCGATCAGAGGGCCGGAGACGTCACGTAAGCAGTCAGGGTCTGATTACCCTGCTGTGCACCCGTAGCTCAGCTGGATAGAGCGCTGCCCTCCGAAGGCTTACGTCCGACGCGAGAGCAGTGATTTTATACCGGATTTGCGCGGGTTTAGGGAGGCTGAAGAAAGAAAGGACGAAAAAACTCACCAAAATCTCACCGTGATCGGACAGCCGAATTTGATCATGGATTGACGTTTTTCGGCGCAAATCTTACGGCTTTTACGCCTTACGCACCCATAGCTCAGCTGGATAGAGCGCTGCCCTCCGAAGGCAGAGGCCAGAGGTTCGAATCCTCTTGGGTGCACCAAAACTCTCCAAGAAAATCAGTAGGTTGAGTGGGTTGTTACCTCTCCCGCCAGTTCTCCCGCCAAACCGAAAACTCACCAGCTTTGGCCGTGATGACAGCAAGAACCCCGGAATTCTGCCCGAAACGCCTCGGGTCAAACTCACCAACAGCGAAAACTCGCCTGAAAAGCGTCCCTGCCAGCGAACGGAACGCGACTGAGGGATGACCGAGGGAGCGACGCGCTTCCCTTCAGGACCGGCGCTCTATCTCCGCTGCGCTCCGACCGAACCCCTGATGGGTTTCGGCGCATCCGCGTCACGATCACCTAGCGGACGGCGTGGACACGCAGAACAATAGCCGGTGCCTGTTCGGTGGCGCCGCAAGCGGCGCGGTGCTTGGGGCGCTGCCCCTGGCGCCCTTCGGATCGGCTTCCGCCCAGCTTCCTCCGCGCTGCGCGCTCCGTGCAGCCGGTTCCCCGCGAAGCCGCCCCTCCGGTTGCCCCCCTGGTCTCGCCGACGGGCAGGGTTTCAGCGCGGCGCTTCCCGCTGCGCGGAAACCCAAGGAGTAGGGAAAATGACCGATACCATCGAAACCGGGACGACCGAGCAGACCGAACAGGTGAGCCGCATCATCCATGTGCCGCTGAACAAGCTCAAGAAGTCGCCCAACAACGCTCGCAAGGTGCCGCACAGTGAAGCCACCATCGAGGCGCTGGCAGCATCCATCGCGCACAAGGGGCTGATACAGAACCTTGTGGTGGAACCCGAAATGAAGGGCGACAAGCCCACCGGCGCATATCTCGTCACCGCTGGCGAGGGCCGCAGGCTAGCCTATCTGCTGCGAGCCAAGCGCAAGGAGATCAGGAAGAACCATCTTATCCGCTGCTGGCTCGACACCGAGAATGACCCGTCCGAAGTCTCGTTGGACGAGAACGTCACGCGCGAGAACATGCACCCCGCCGACCAGTTCGAGCGGTTCCATGAACTGTCCCGCGACAAGGGATGGGGCGCGGAGGAAATCGGTGCGCGGTTCGGCGTCTCGCCCGAGATCGTCAAACGGCGGTTGCGGCTCGGCGCGGTCAGCCCGAAGCTGATGGGCATCTACCGGCAGGACGGGATCACGCTCGACCAGTTGGCGGCGTTCGCGATCACCGACGATCATGCCCGGCAGGAGCAGGTGTTCGACAATCTGTCGTGGAACAAGGAACCGTGGATCATCCGGCGTGACCTCACCGCCAGCAATGTTCCGGCAGACGACCGGCGGGCGGTGTTCATCGGCGCGGATGCCTATATCGAGGCAGGCGGGACGATCATCCGCGACCTGTTCACCGAGGATGACGGCGGTTTCTTCGAGGATTCGGGCTTGCTCGACATGCTCGTCACCGAGAAGCTGCGCGAGATCGCCAGCGGCGTCCTGGCCGAAGGCTGGAAATGGGCCGAAGCGTGCATCGACTTTCCGCATGGCCACGGGATGCGGCGTCATTATCCGCAGCTTGTCGCCTTGTCGGATGAGGACGAAGCACGGTTTTCGGAAGCAGCGGAGGCGCATGACGCCTTAATCGAAGGCTATGACTCCTATGAGGATATGCCCGACGAGGTAGCGGCGAAGGCGCAGGCGTTGAGCGACGAGATCGACGCGATCAGCGCCAAGCGTTCGGCCTACGACCCTGCGATCATCGCGCGTGGCGGCGTGTTCGTCTCGCTCGGTTCCGATGGCAATGCGAAGATCGAGCGCGGCTATGTGCGGGCCGAGGACCAACCGCAGGTAGAAGCGGAGGACGAGAGCGACGGTATCGTGTCCGAAGATGGCGAAGCCGTTGGGAACGAGGATGCGGACGGGGAAGATGTTGAGGACGCCGACGCGGCTAAGCCCATTTCTGACACGCTCTTTCGTGACCTCACCGCCCATAGGACAATGGCCCTGCGTCTGGTCCTTGGCGAACAGCCCGGCATGGCGATGATCGCGCTGACCCATGCGCTGGTGCTGGACCTGTTCTATCGTGGGTTCGGCAAATCCTGCCTCGAAATCACCGCCAAGAGCGAAGAACTCGGCATTCATGCCGAGGGCATTGCGGATAGCAAGGCGGGCGAGGCGCTGGCGGCACGGCACGACCAATGGGGCGCGCAGCTTCCGAGCGAGGCGGCGGACCTGTGGCCCTTCCTCGCCGGGCTGGACGCCGACAGCCGCACCGATCTTCTGGCACATTGCGTGTCGCTCACCGTCAATGCAGTGAAGGTGCCGTGGGAGCGTTCCACCGGACGCATCGAGGCGGCGGAGCGGCTGGCGCAGGCCATGAGCCTCGACATGTCCACCACGTGGCAGCCGACTGCCCGCAGATATTTCGGGCGCGTGACCAAGGCGCACATCGCGCAGGCCGTGAGCGAGGCAGTGTCTTCGGAAGCCGCCGAGCGCATCGCACCGATGAAGAAGGCGGACATGGCCGAGGCGGCAGAACAGCTTATCGCCGGAACCGGATGGTTGCCTGCCGTGCTGCGGACCATTGTGCCGGAGCCGGAAGGTGATGAGGTGGAGCAGATTGAAGTCATGGAAGTGGACGATGCCTATTCGATTGCAGCCGAATAGGTGATGGGCCGGGGCTGCATCGACGGCCCCGGCTTTTCCAATCAGTCAGAGCCGGATAATTCGCGGCCGCACCCTCACGGGCGCGGCTGCTCTTGTCACATGCGAAAAAGTGCGCCGCTCGCCGGGCTCATGCCCGGCTCGCGCAAACAGGGTTTTAGCCAAAGAGACCAGGCAGTACCGGCATAAACTCGCCATACGTCATCGCGCGCGCAGCGTTACAGGCTGGGGCCACCGTCACCCATTCCACTCGCCAGTCGAGGCGCAGCACGTCACCGGCACCGTCTCGCTGGATGCGCGTGATGCCCGCCCCCTCCTCGCTGACCGCGAAGCGGCAGGTATCATTGTCGCCGTAAACGGCTTCGATCAGCGTGCCATCCGAGAAGCTGATCCAGCAGCGCCCGGCGCCGCCACGCGGCACGGCCAATTCCGCGTCTATGTCGCCCACCACTCTCAGCCTCATGCGGTCCTCGCCGCGAATCATCACGCTCATACGACATCCCTCGATTCGGAAAGCCGCAATCTGGAACATAATGGGAACATTATTCAAGAGGCATCTCCGCCAGTGACGTCATCGGAACGAGCGACAGGCATCGATCGCGAAGGTTGAGAGGCCTTCGATCTTCGCCCCACGCCCGCATAGATGGCTGCTTTGGCAGAATCCGTCCGCCCTTCCGCAAAGGCGTCGGACGGCTTTTTTCCGCCGCCCGTGACCGGGCTTTGCTGCGCGAAGCAAAAAAGTCGCCCGCCGCCAAACCTCCACTGCGTTCCGGCCGCAAGCGGTGCGGGTGCGTCTCGGTCCCCGCCTTCGAGACGCCATCGCGGTCGCATGGGGCGACCCGATACGAAAGGACTGAACAATGGCGATCATCGGAACCTTCACCGCCCAGGACAACCGCTTCGTGGGCAAGCTCGAAACCTTGACCCTCTCGCAGCCCATCCAGATCCGGCCCGTCGAGAAGGATAGCGACAAAGCGCCGGATTACCGCGTCTATGCCGGTGAGAGCGAGGTTGAAATCGGCGCCGCCTGGAAGAAAACCAGCCGCGACGGCCGCGACTATCTCTCGGCCAAGATCGACGATCCCAGCCTTCCCGCTCCGATCTACGCTTCGCTGACGGAGGGCGACGACGGCAAGCACCAGCTCATCTGGTCGCGCTGACCGGCGCACCAGAACGGCGCCCGCCGATGGCGGGGCGCCT
The DNA here is from genome assembly GCF_005887635.2 of Paroceanicella profunda. Taxonomy (GTDB): domain Bacteria; phylum Pseudomonadota; class Alphaproteobacteria; order Rhodobacterales; family Rhodobacteraceae; genus Paroceanicella; species Paroceanicella profunda. Next base: position 931,699 of record NZ_CP040818.1, read on the forward strand.
TCTTGCTGTTCTTGTGGGTGACGATGACAAGATGGACGGGCCATCTGGCCCGGCGCTGATGATCGGGTTGCTTGGGACGCTGCCCCGAGCGCCCTTCGGAGCGGCTTCCGCCCAGCTTCCTCCACGCGCGAACGCGTTCCGTGCAGCCGGTTCCCCGCGAAGCTGCCCACTCCGGTTGCACCCCCGGTCTCGCCGACGGGCAGGGTTTCAGCGCGGCAGTACCGCTCGCGCGGAAACCCAAGTCAAGGAAGGAAAGACCCATGAGCATCCATCACCTCGCCACCCGGTTCGGTCGCAATGCCCATCAGATCAGCGGGCGCGATCCGCTCGACAACGAGGCGCTCTATCGCCACGTCCCATCCATTTTCGCCAACGAAGCGCATGACAGCCGTTCGCAGCGCTATGTCTATGTTCCGACCATCGACATCGTGGAGGGGCTGCGCCGGGAAGGCTGGTTCCCGTTCTTCGCCGCCCAGTCAGTCCCCCGCGACGGCAGCCGTCACGGCCACGCCAAGCACATGTTGCGTCTGCGCCGGGATGACGGCATCGGCAAGCCCGAGGCCGCCGAGGTCATCATCGTCAACAGCCATGACGGGACCAGCGCTTACCAGATGTTCGCCGGAATGCTGCGCTTCGTCTGCACCAACAGCATGATCGCGGGCGAGCGGTTCGAGGAAGTCCGCGTACCCCACAAGGGCAATATCCAACATGACATCATCGAGGGTGTTTACACGGTAGCGGAAGACTTCCCCCGGTTGATCGATGCCAGCGAGAACATGAAGGAAATCCAGCTTTCCGGCGACGAACAGCGGTTGCTGGGTGAAGTCAGCCTTGTCGCCCGCTACGGCGACGACGAAAGCCCGATCCGGCCCGAACAGATCATCGAGCCGCGCCGCCGTGAGGATAGGGACCCGAGCCTCTGGACCACGTTCAACGTCATTCAGGAGAATGTCATTCGGGGCGGCTTGCAGGGCCGCAAGCGCAATGCCGAAGGGCGCATTCGTCGCAGTCGATCGCGTCCGATCAACGGCATCGACCAGAATGTGACCCTCAACCGGGCACTGTGGACGCTGGCAGAAGGGATGCAGCGCCTCAAATCCGCCTGATCGCGGCGCCGTAGGGCCGGTTCCGGCCCTACGGCTTCCCGGACTGCGCAGGCTACCGACCCGGCCGGTCGAAGCGGACGGGCTCGCCGGGCGTTCGCCCGGCTCGCGTTTCAGTGTTCTGAATGGCTGACAAGGATTTGATAAATGAGGGTCAGGCCTGATCGTCCGGCTGCACCAATTCGACGTGACTCACGCCAAGAGCCTGGGCCAGCTCATACAGCGTGATGACGGTTGGATTCCTTTTGCCGCGTTCAAGGCTGCTCAGATATTGCTGACTGAAGCCGGACCGCGCTTCCACCTCTTCCTGGGTCAGCCCCTTGTCTCGGCGCAAACGCGCGAAGTTCCGGCCAACCAATTTGCGCATATCCATGCGCTGCAGGATCGTGATTTACATACTTTGAGTTTATCAACTATAGTATGTAAACGACCTTCGCTGTGTTGGCGCCCCGTTGGTACGCGCACCAAGACTATGTGCATGTATCACCGGCGAGACGCTCCGGCCGAAGGATAGAAGCGCAACCGAGTTATCCGCAAATCATCATGTTGCGATAGCGAATGCGGGAGGATTGCTTCGATCCATTCCGGTGTATGTTTGGTAAATCTGCACACACTTGGATCGGGGTTGAGGCGAAGAGGTAAGCGATGGGAATACCCGTCTTCGACGATCACGCCCCGGACGTGCCATACGTCACGGCTTACGACGAACGCCACCATCACACCTATTGGCGGCTGCTCGATGCAGCCGAGGAAAAGGCCGACTGGCAGGAGGTGGTTCGCATCATCTTCGGCCTGGACCCGACCGCCGAGCCGGACCGGGCGCAAACCGTCTATGACAGTCACCTCGCTCGCGCTCGCTGGATGTGTGAGAGTGGTTATCGCCACTATCTGCGGTCCTGACCCAATCCATCAAATCCGCACCGCCCGCCGGCATCCTCCTCTATCGCTGTCTTAATTCCGCTATGCGCCGGAGCGCGCAGCGGAACTTCCCTGCGACTGCCACCCCGAACAACATCTCTCTTCGCGCTCCGCAGAGAGCCATGCTTGGGAGGGGCATATGCCGCCTGAGAGGGACTGGCGCGCGCCCCCGGACGAAGCCGGGAGCGATGCGCTCGCATATTCCGACATCGCCCTCGGCTATCTCAGCCGCAACCCGACTTACCGCGCCGACTACACCCGCGCGCTACGGTGTGTGAAGCGTGGGACGATCACCGCTGACGACGCCACCACCGGTTTGGTGCGCCGCTGGGGCATCAGCTTTCACGCAGAACCGGCGACGGCCTTCGATCCGAAGCTGGCGGTCGCTCGACCGGACCTGTCGCCGGCCAGCATCGTCCTGGTTCCAGCGCCGCCCGACATCGGCGCGATGCCCGGCATCGACGAAAAGCGACTCGGCACAATCCGCGCACGAATGCGAATCGGCAAATATATGCACGTCATTCTCGCTGATTCCGATGGCGACGAGCACATCTGGATCGCGGGCGCGCTGGACGGCCCGTTGGCAATGATGCTGCCGATCGAGGCCGATCCGTTTGCTCGTCTTGCCGCAGCCGAGCGGCTTTGCCGCCGCCTCAACGGCACGGCGGCGGGACCGCCGACATTGCGGCCGCCACCCTTTCGGCGCCTGCACCTGCTCACGCTGCTGCAGGTGCTCGACGGCCTGCAGGCGGGCGCCACGCAGCGGGAGCTGGCCGCATCGCTCATTCACCAGAAGGTTCGCCGTTACAGCGCCGCAGACTGGGTTGAAAGCAGGGAACGCAAGCGCGTCCGCCGCTGGATCGCCGAAGCCGTCGAGCTGCGCGACGGCGGCTATGTCCGTCTGCTGCGTGGCGGCTGAGGGGACGTTTTCACGCCCACCGGCAATGTCCCTTCTTTAGACAGCGGTCGTTTCGCCATCATCGCCTCCTGACCGCCGGCCTTCCTTGCGGGTGCCGGCCATCACCAGGAGGATCATCATGACCGAACCTGTGGCCGTGATTACGCCGCGCTACCTCAAGACGCCCGACGCGGCGATCCACCTTGGCCTGTCGGCCCGGACGCTGGAAAAGCACCGCTGCTTCGGCACCGGGCCTGTGTTTCGCAAGCTCGGCGGCCGCATCGTCTATGCGATCGACGACCTCGAAGCCTGGGCGGCGCTGGGCACCCGTCGCTCGACCTCCGACACTGGCACCGGCGTGGTCCATCCCGCCAAGCGCCAGCCCACCGATTGCGTCCGGCGCTGACAGGTCCATGCAGGCTGCACGTTCCCATTCCGGGCAAACCAGCGCTGAGCGGACGCAGCTCGAGCTGTTCCGCTCCGTCCCCGGCGACCTTGCCGCACGCGATGCTCAGGATCTCATGTCCTGGCCCTTCTTCAGTCTGGCCAAGACCAGGCGGCAGGCGCCGATCGACTTTCGGATGGGCGCGACATGGATCTCGATCGAGGCCGTCCCCGAGCACGGCATAGCGACGATCTGGGACGCCGACGTGCTTATCTGGGCCGCCAGTCAGCTCGTTTCCGCGCGGGATGCAGGGCGGCCGACCTCACGGCTGATGATGACGACGCCGCACGAGATACTGGCATTCACCCAGCGCGGGACCGGTAAGGCGAGCTATGAGCGACTGAAGGCGGCGCTCGACCGTCTCCAATCCACCACCGTCGCCACCTCGATCCGACAGGAGCACCAACGCCGGCGCCATCGCTTCTCATGGATCAACGAGTGGCGCGAACTGGCGGACGGCAACGGCCGTGCGCTGGGCATCGAACTGATCCTGCCCGACTGGTTCTATGCTGGCGTGCTCGAGCGCGCGCTCGTGCTGACGATCGACCGCGCCTATTTCGACCTGACGGGTGGTCTCGAACGCTGGCTCTACCGCATCGTGCGCAAGCATGGCGGACGGCAGGCCGGTGGCTGGAGCTTCGATGTCCCGCACCTTCATCTCAAGTCGGGCGTGCTCTCGCCGCTGCGCCGCTTCGCGTTCGAGCTCCGCGCCATCGTCGCCCGCCAGCCACTCCCCGGATACGTCCTTGCGCTTGAACATGCGCTCGGCCGAGACCGGCTGAATTTCACGCCGATTCCAGTCGATCCGTTCGATGCCGCCGTGCGCCGCGTCGGTCTCAAGCCTGTGGAGAACCGGCCATGAGACACGGACTATCAGGAACGCCCGGAGTCGGACGATCAGGAACGCGAAACACGGACTATCGGGAACACTTATCTCCCGAAAACCCGCAGAAAACCGCGCGGAATCACCCCCTCTCTAACTATCCTAATAGAAAAGAATCCTTCGGATTCTTGCTAACGGCGCGCGTGGCTGTGGAAGACACGGCGCCGTTCGGCCAGCGGCCCGCCCGCCGCCATCGCGCAGCGCCCATCGCGGCGCTTATCCCGGGAGACAATCGGTGACCGACGACCGACCCCCGGCCGTCCGCCCCGGCGGCGCGTTCGGCGCGCTTGCCCGCGACGGCCTCACCCATGTCGAGTTGACCTGGATCGAGAAGAAACTGGAACACTGGATACGCTTCGGCCGCATCGCGGACGATCGTATCCTTACGCGCCGGACGCGCGTGGTCGGCTTCCGGCCGGGCGCGGTCTTCGCCTTCGTCCGCTGGGCGTCCAACGACTTCGGCACCATCGTCTCGCGTATCGACGTGGTGCGCGCGGTGGCGGCGAACGAGCCCTATACCACGCTGCCCTTCGTGCGGCCGGGCGGTGATATCCTGCTCAAGATCGAAGGCTGGCCGAAAGTTCAACAGGTACTCGCCGCCATAGACGCGGTGGAGACCGCTGCCGTCGATCCGTGCGACGCCGCGCCAGACCACTGGCGGCATGTCCACCAGCGCATTACCGCCGGGCATCAACCACGGCTCTACACGGCCGAGCGCCATACCGCCTGGCTCAAGCGCCGGGAGATCGAGGGATGACCCGCCGCCGCTACGCTGTGGCGACGGCCATCGCCGCGTCGGCTTTTGCGGTCTCGTTCGTTGCCGTTGCCGTCGTCCATCCGCAGCCGCGCCTCGTCTGGAACGCCAGCGCCAGCGCGCCGATCGGTCTTTACCGCATCCAGACCGACCGCGATCCGCCCACAGGTGCGCTGGTCGCTGCAATGCCACCCGATGGACTCGCGCGTTGGCTTGCCCGGCGCGGCTATCTGCCCGCCGGTCTACCGCTGCTAAAACACATCGCGGCCAAGGCCGGACAACGCATCTGCCGGCACGGCGCTGTCGTGAGCATCGACGCGCGTCCCGTCGTCATCGCCCGCGCACGCGATGGCCGAGGCCGCCCACTCCCGGTCTGGCACGGCTGTCACACGCTGCAAGCTGGCGAGCTGCTGCTGCTCAATCCGGCGGTCCCGGACAGTCTGGACGGCCGCTACTTCGGCGCGCTTCCGGCGTCGGCCGTCATCGGACGCGCCCTGCCGCTGCACCTGAGCCCACCTCCGCAACGCCTTCACACGTCAAGCCCGAAGGAGACTGACCATGCCCGTGAACGTCTTTGAGCCGACCGACAACGGCTATGCCGGTCGCATCCGGCTGTTTGCGATCGACGAAACGATCATGCTCGTTCCAGCCGAACCGAGCGACGCCGAGGACGCGGCCGATTACCGCATCCATCTCGACAACGCAGAGGGTCCGATCGTCGGTTTCGCCCGCAAGCGCACCAGCGAACGGGCGGGCGACTACATCGCGCTGGAGATCGAAAGCCCGCTCTTTGCGCGTTGGCTCAAGCCCAAGCTGTTCCGCGCGGATGCCCAGGGCCGGACTTTTCGGCTGTCGTGGCACCACCCGCGATCCAACCAGGACCGGAACTGATCGGTGCTGATCCCGATCATCCCTTTGTTCGCGGAAAAGCCGTCTCATCCCTTCGTCCCGCTCGATCGTAGGCCGGCCGGCGCGCACAGCGAAGGTCAAGGGCGGCCCCCGACCGGCGCATCGCGCGCACCCTTTGCCGGAGCGAGCACGCTGGCAGGCTGGCGGCGGAGCGGAGTCGGATCGGTCGTCGGTCTGGCGATCCTGCTGCTGGCCTCGCCCAGCACAGCGCTGGCGCAAAATGCGCCGGCTGAAGAGACGACTGCGAGCACCCCTTATGCCGCACTCATCGTCGAGGCGGCGGAGCGCTTCGGCATCCCAGAGCGCTGGATATGGGCAGTGATGCAAGCGGAGAGCAATGGCGATCTCCGCGCCGTCTCTTCGGTCGGAGCGATGGGGCTGATGCAGATCATGCCCGCCACCTGGACCAGCCTGCGCACACGTTATCGGCTCGATTCCGATCCGTTCGACGCGCACGACAACATCCTGGCGGGCGCGGCTTACCTGCGCGAGATGTACGACCGCTATGGCGACGTGACCGCCATGCTGGCCGCCTACAATGCGGGTCCTGGCCGTACCGACGAATATCTTTCGCGCGGCCGTCCGCTGCCTGTAGCCACGCGCGCCTACATCGCGAAGTTGGTGTCGATCACCGGTGGTTCGGACGACACCCGGCTCGCAGTTGCGCAGCCGTCCGATCCCTTTGCCTGGCGCCGTGCGGCGCTGTTTCCGGCACGCGCGGGTGGGTCTTCTACTGCCGCCACCGCACGTTCGGAAGGTGCGCCGGCCGTCCCATCACCCGTCGCCGCAGAGCCTGTCGCGCTTCACCAAGCCAGCTTGTTCGTCCCCCTTTCCGACGAGATCACACAATGATCGCGCGAGATCGTCAGCGTTTCGGCCGTCCATTTGCCGTCAGTGACGGTATTCACGCGCCCTGGCGTTGCCAGTCGCAGCGTGGCCCAGCGCCGGAAGGGAGAAGGCTTCAGCTTTTGCAGGGGAAGTGTCGAGGGCAAGATAAAGGGCGGCAATGTGCGAAGCCCCTGCGCCCCGGTCGTGGCCTTGATTCTCAAGGCTTTTGGGCATTGCGGCGCAATGTGTGCGGAAATCCCGCACTGTGCGGCGCTATCCGAAACTCAGTTCCCGCCTCGGTTTTTCGCATTGTGCGGAGCGCCGCCGCATGAGTGGCGACGAGAATTTCCGCATTCGGCCTGGCCGCATCCGCTCGCGCGGCAGCCAACGTGCGCGGCCGATCATCGCGCAGGCGCTTGCCGCCGCGCAGCGCGCCGGGGGGCATATCTCGCGACGCGGCCGGATCATTGCGCCGGGCCGTTCGACCTTCGGCCGGGGCCGCGTCGCCAGCCTGCGCGCCACGCACCGGCTCGGCCACCGATCACGCCAGGTCGTCGTCAAGGCGCGGGTGGTCCGTCACGGTGGCCGCGCCTCGCTCGCGGCTCACCTCAACTATCTGCAACGCGATGGCGTCACCCGCGACGGTGAGAAAGGCATGATGTTCGGTGCAGACTCCCAGGGTCTCGATCGCAACGCGTTCGCCGCGCGCTGCGAGAACGACCGCCATCATTTCCGCTTCATCGTCTCGCCCGAGGACGCGCCCGACATGGGCGATCTCAAGGGCTTCACCCGCGAGCTGATGACGCAAATGGAAAAGGATCTCGGCACCAGCCTCGACTGGCGAGCCGTCGAGCACTGGAACACCGATAACCCCCATGTCCATGTCATCGTGCGCGGCGTCGCCGAAGACGGCCAGAACCTGGTCATCTCGCGCGACTATATCGGTGAGGGAATGCGCGCCACCGCGCGCGAGATCGTCACCCGCGAGCTGGGGCTGCGCAGTGACCTCGACATCCGCGCCTCGCTGGAGCGCCAGGTCGACTCCGAACGCTGGACCGAGATCGACCGCGACCTCTCGCGCACGCTTGGCCGCGAGGGCGTCATCGACATGGCTCCCGAACCGGACGTGCGGCCCGACGGCGACCACACGCTGCGGATCGGACGGCTGCGTAAGCTCGAGAGACTCGGCCTCGCCAGCGAGATCGCGCCGGGTCAGTGGACGCTTGCCGGCAATGCGCAGACCGCCTTGCGCGAGCTGGGCGAGCGCGGCGACATCATCAAGCGGATACACAAGGCGATGAGCGACCGCGGCGTGGACCGGGGTGCCGCCGGCTATGTGCTCCAACCCGATCCCTCCCAACCCGTCATCGGCAAGCTGGTCGACCGCGGTCTTCATGACGAGCTGACCGGCCGCGCCTACGCGATTGTCGACGGGATCGACGGGCGTACCCACCATGTCCAGTTTCCCGACATCGAGGCGACCGGCGATTGCAAGCCCGGCGCGATCGTCGAGCTGCGCCACTTCGAGGACCGCAAGGGCCGCCAGCGGGTGGCGCTCGCCGTGCGTTCGGACCTGGACCTGTCGGGACAGGTTCACGCGCCGGGGGCCACCTGGCTCGACCGCCGCAACCTGTCGAGCGAAGGCCGCGATCTCGGCGGCGGCTTCGGTACCGAAGTGCGCACGGCGATGGAAGCGCGCGCCGAGCATCTCGCCGACACCGGCCTGGCGCGGCGGCAGGGGCAGCGCATCGTTTTCGCGCGCGGCCTGCTCGACAGGTTGAAGCGCCGCGAACTGGACGCGGCGGCCAAGGACCTGTCGGCCGAGATCGGTCTGCCGCACACGCCGTCCAAGCCCGGTGAATATGTCGCCGGCACCGTGCGCCAGCGCCTCGCGCTCGCCTCGGGCCGCTTCGCCATGATCGACGACGGCCTGAGTTTCCAACTCGTCCCCTGGACCCCCTCGCTCGACCGCCAGATCGGCAAGCACATTTCCGGAGTCATGCGCGGCGACGGCGGCGTGGACTGGTCGCTCGGTCGCGGCCGGGGGCTCGGGCTGTAACCCTTCCAAGGAGATTGAATATGCCCGCCAGCAGGATTCTTTGGGGCCAGGTCGTCACCGTCCTCGCGATCATCGTCGCGACGCTCTGGATCGCCACTCAATGGACGGCCGCGGCGCTCGACTACCAGCCGCAGCTCGGACCGCCCTGGTTCTTCGCCTTCGGGTGGCCGGTGTATCCGCCCTACGCGTTCTTCGTCTGGATGTTCTTCTACGACGCCTATGCGCCCAGGATATTCGAGACCGGCGCGCTAATTGCCGCTTCGGGGGGCTTCCTCGCCTTCATCGTCGCCATCGCCATGTCGGTGCGCCGCGCCCGCGAACTCAAGAACGCGGAGACCTATGGCTCGGCCCGCTGGGCGGAGCGACAGGAGGTAGAGGCCGCGGGCCTGCTCGGGCCGAACGGCGTTACGCTGGGCCGGCTGGGACGCGACTATCTGCGCCACGACGGCCCTGAGCATGTGCTGTGCTTCGCGCCGACCCGGAGCGGCAAGGGCGTGGGTCTGGTGGTGCCGACGCTGCTGACCTGGCCGGAGAGCTGTATCGTCCACGACATCAAGGGCGAGAACTGGCAACTCACCGCCGGCTTCCGCGCACGCCACGGCCGCGTATTGCAGTTCGATCCCACCGACGCGCGCTCGGCCGCCTACAACCCGCTGCTCGAAATCCGCAAGGGCGCGCTTGAGGTGCGCGACGTGCAGAACGTCGCCGACGTGCTGGTCGATCCCGAAGGCAGCCTTGAGAAGCGCAACCACTGGGAAAAAACCTCCCATGCGCTGCTCGTCGGCGCGATCCTGCATGTCCTCTATGCCGGCGAGAACAAGACGCTGGCCGGCGTCGCTGCCTTCCTGTCGGACCCGCGCCAACCGATCGAGTCCACCTTGCGCGCGATGATGACCACGCCGCATCTTCGGCAAGCCGGCGTCCATCCGGTGGTGGCCTCGGCCGCGCGGGAGTTGCTCAACAAATCGGCCAACGAGCGATCCGGCGTGCTCTCGACCGCCATGTCGTTCCTCGGCCTCTACCGTGACCCCGTCGTCGCCGAAGTGACCAGCCGATGCGACTGGCGCATCGCCGATCTGGTTGAGGGAGCGTTGCCCACCACGCTCTACCTGGTCGTGCCGCCCTCCGACATCTCGCGCACCCGGCCACTGATCCGGCTCATGCTCAACCAGATCGGGCGCCGCCTCACCGAGGACCTGAAGCCCGCAGCCGAGCGTCACGAGCTGCTCATCATGTTCGACGAGCTACCCTCCGAAGGGCGCCTGGACTTCTTTGAGAGCCAGCTCGCTTTCATGGCCGGCTACAAGATCAAATGCTTCCTGATCGCGCAGTCGCTCAACCAGATCGAGAAGGCTTACGGCCCCAACAACGCGATCCTCGACAACTGCCATGTCCGGGTCTCGTTCGCTTCGAATGACGAGCGCACCGCCAAGCGCATCTCCGACGCGCTCGGCACCGCCACCGAAATGCGGGCGATGAAAAACTATGCTGGCCATCGGCTCTCGCCCTGGCTGGGCCATTTGATGGTGTCGCGCTCCGAAACCGCCCGCCAACTCCTCACACCCGGTGAGGTGATGCAGCTCCCGCCCGACGATGAGATTGTGATGGTGGCGGGCGTGCATCCGATCCGCGCCAGGAAGATTCGCTACTTTAAGGACCGGCGGTTCACTGAACGGGTGCTGGCGCCGCCGAACCCGAAGGCCGGCGTCGGCAAGCCGCGGCCCGATGACTGGAGCGATATGCCGCCGATCGCGGCACCGCCGATGCCGGAGCCGACCGAGGAGAAGGCGCCGAAGAAACCGAAGAAGAAAAAGGCCGCCGAAAAGGCGGCGGAGGAGGACGATGCGGAGAATGCGGACCTGCGCCGCGAGCCAGACATGGAGCGCCATATTGACGTCGCGCCGCCGCCCAGCCCAGCGCCCGCCAACGAATTCGAGCTTGACGATCTGGAACCCGATACCGACGCGGCGCGGCAAGCTACGATACGGCGACAGATGCAGGGCATGGCCCGGCAGGCGTCACTCGATCCTGACGACGGCATCGAGCTATGACCACCAAGACACCATTCTCGGTCTATCTCGACCCGGAGCTGATGCAGGCGCTCGCCGCCTATGCCGACCGGCGTGGAAAGTCGCGCTCGCTGGTCGCAGAGGCTGCCATTGCATCCTTCCTGTCGCCCGACGCCGATGAGCAGCGGGAGGCGGCTATCGCCAAGCGGCTTGATCGGCTCGACCGACGCCAGATGCGGTTGGAGCGCGATGTCGGGATCGGCGTTGAGATGATCGCGCTGTTCGTTCGCTTCTGGCTGTCCAACACGCCGCCACCGCCCGATACGGAGCGCGCCGCGATGCGCCACTTGGGTGGCGATCGATACGACGCCTTCATCGAAGCGCTGGGCCGTCGACTTGCGAAAGGTCCGAAGGTCCGGCAGGAGATCAGCGAGGATGTCGAAGCTGCATCATAGAAGTCCGCTCGGTCGGACGATCCGGAAAGGCAGGTTACAGCCGCACAAATGGAATAGCCGACATTCGGATGCGTCGTTGTCCACTTCCGACCCTTTTCGCTCCCTCAGGCGCAATTTTGCTCTCCTAGGAGCGGACGTTCTGCTTTTCCGGCAGATCCCGAATAACCCAAGCCATTCAGGGTGGTTGATGGCATAACAGGTTCTTGCTGAAATCCGCCGTTCGGGTCACGCGCCCAGTTGGTCGGTTTGCGCCCGTCAATCGTAGAAGCGCATCTCAGCACTTACTACCTGTCGAATGCCAGCTTGCTGCCACCGCGGTGCGAAACGCGCCAGATTTGGCCGAATCCCACTATTTTCAGCCTGTATGTCGCGCGCCGCAATGACCGACGAGCGAGTAATATTCCGGCGTCGATTTGATCAAGGTAGTTTTCGGGCGCGAAAATCCGCCCCGTCTTACTTGCCGATCGCGGATTTCAGATTGGCGACGCCTGAACCCGATGGCAGATTGTTTCGCATGAAGTGCGCATACTCAAATTCTATGGGGCTGGTCATCATGAATGGCGGGGGCCACCTGCATGACTGACGGTAAAACACCCTCGCATCCGGTCGAAGAAGGCGATGACGGCGCCGGATCGGGAGCCCATTCCCTAGCTGGATATGATTACCAGGTCGACGTGTCGGTGTGGCTCGCGCTGGATCTCCTACTGGCGAACAAGATTGCCCAATCGATCGAACTCGAGCCCGGCACTGAGGAGGATATCGAGGCGGAGCTCATCGAGAGCGAGCCTGGCCGCCTGGCGACGAAAGTTTCCGCCGACGGCTATAAGCTTGTCGTGCAGGCAAAGCTCCGTGGCGGCGATGCTTGGACGGTCGCAGGCATCAATGCGCTGCTGAAGCATGGCGGCGCGCGCCGGCTCTCTGCGGCGCGACGCCTCGCCGACTCTGATGTTCGATACCTTCTGATCACCAGCGCTGCCCTGAACGGCGAAACGCGAGGCCTGCGCGTCGGCCGAGCAGGGAGCTGGCCCAAACCAGGTGGAATGCCAGCGACGACGGTTTCCAGCCTTCCCGCCAAAGCTGCCGGACGTGTGGGCATCATCGCTAACCTCGACGAGGACAAGCTGGTCGGGGAGATTAAGCGTATCCTGATCGAGCGCTTTGGGATTCCCTATTCCCGCTGGATAGAATGCCTCCACAAGCTGCGCGAGGAAGCGCGCATGCGTGTTCGGCGGGTCGGCGGGGGCCAGTGGCAGCGCGACGAGGTGGCACACATTATCCGGGAACATGACGGCTATCTCGCGACATCGCCGCAGCTTGAGAACTATGTCTATCCCAAGAACTGGGCGGCGCTGCGGGAGGCGATGGGCTCGCCCCGATATGCCGCCGTGATCATCGGTCAGTCGGGAACCGGCAAGACACTCGCGACGCGCAAACTCTACGAGGAGTTGCGTGCCGAGAATCCTGGCATGTCGTCAAAGCCGATCCGGCAAGGACCGCAGCAACTTCGCGACGACAAGACTGATCCTGCCGTCCTTTACGACATCGAGGACCCGTGGGGCCGTTTCGATTTCGAGCCAGCCAGCCGCCCCTGGAACGACCAACTTGCCCGCTTTCTTGCCGGCGCCACACATGATCGGCGTATCGTCGTCACGACCCGGCGCGACGTGGGTGTGTCGGCGGGCGTACTCAGCACCATCGAGCCGTGGTTGGTGCCACTCGAGGTCGAGCATTACGGCCCAAAGGAGCGCAGCAAGCTCTATCGAACCCGGATCAGCACGCTGCCTCGCGATGTGCAAATGCTCGCTGCCGACGCAGAACAGCAGGTGCTCGACGAGCTCGCCTCACCGCTCGAGATCGAAAAGTTTTTCGATGCCATGCGAACGTCCGGGCGGCCTGAGCTCAATAATAACGGTGGCTTCATTAAGGCGGCGATGAACCGAGCGCATGAGGAGTCGATCGAGCTAACGGTCGTCGAGCAGATTCGGGAACGGAAAGATGTCGCAGCCGCTGCCGTGATTTGGGGGCTCCTGAAGGCGAGCGAGAAGCTGTCGATCCGGACCGTTCGATCGCTGGAAGTCGATCTGGCGGAGCGCAGTGACAGCTTCGACCGCGGCGTCCAACCCCTTATCGATTTCTTCGCGGCTGCACGCAATCTGCGCGTCGGCGAAGGCGACGCGACCTACTATCATCCTCGAGTGGAGGCCGGCATTCAGGCCGCGCTGAAGCGCGATCCCGTTCCTGCTGCCGTCGCGCTTCGGACGCTGATTGACGTGTTGACGGATCCAGATGGCCCTGGGGCTGCCTGGGGATCGGGGATCGCGGCACGCATCCTAGAAGCGACAGGTCGCGTGGAGGAGTTGGCTGTATCGCCGAAACCCGCCGCGCAGAAGGCGATCGACACCTGGATCGATCAACAGTTCTCAGATCCCGCTACGCGCATTCCTGAACATTTTCGGATCGCAGCCGCGGTCGGATCGGAGGAGTCGGTCGGCGCGGAATTCGCGCGATACATCAACCATCGGCCCGACAGAACCTTCGCCAACCTGATGCACTGGAGTTCGCCGGGGCACGGCCAGGATTGGTACGATCGAATGGCTCACTCACCGCAGATGCCGAAGATTGCGACACGGTTCGTCCGCGAGATGCTGCCGAATGATCGAACCGGCTACGGTTTCGCGCTCGTGGCCGATCTCGAGCGCTTCGCGCCCGATCTGACCCCGGTTTATCTCGAGGCGACCGCCGGGATCGTTCGAAATGGGTTTGACCCGGTCGTCGACACGCTGGCCGAGGGAGCTTTGCGCGATCTCGACGGGTTCGAAAGCATCGTTGACGCCGCTGTCGCTGAGCTTGCGCCCAAACCAAACGATCCCGAAACGGACCGCAAGGAACGCCTTGCCTACATCAACAGCGTTTATTCCGACGAATATATGGAGCATCTCGCCGAGAGAGGCGACGGGCACACAGCCCAGCAACTTCTGCGCGCCTATGTCGATAAGGTGCGTGAGGTCAAAGGCTGGCAGCGGCTGGCCCAGCACCCTCAGGCTGAAGCCCTTCAGGCGGACTGGATGCGATCGCTCGCAACCGACGCGCGCGAAGGAACGCCGCCCAGCTCAGAGGAGCTTGGTGGTGCCTGGTCGATCGTCCGAGACGGCGAGAACGAAGATGCGATCTGGCACGCGCTTCGTCATCATTGGGACGATGCCTATCATGATCGCCTAATCGAACGAATCTCGAAAGGGCTCGACGGCAGGGATGTCAGGACGGCAGCACTGTCATGTTTGATCGCCCATCGCCGGGAAGAGTTGCCACGAATTCTCGATGGCCTGATCGCTACGGGTGAACAGGAGCGAGCGGTCGAACTCGCAATCGATCTCGGCCACATCCTCGCTCAGCGCGCCAGGAGCGGGCCTTTCCATGAGCCGGACGATGACGCTCCGAACCCGGGAGAAGATGAAGCCAACGCCGCCAGGAACCTATTGCCTGCGGACTACGCGGCTATCGCATACGCCGCCCGCGCGCTGCGAACCGATGCGGCCGAGATCGTTCCACTCCCGCCACCAGCGGCAGCGTTGCTCGCTGCTACACCCGGAACCCGCCCCGACGTTCGGCGGCTGCGGATCAAACAACACGCGGTGTTGGGAGCCAATGTCGGGCCAGACATTGAGGTAACGCTTGCTGAAGCTAGGGTCACCTGGGAGGATGCACATCCGTGTGCCGAGGCGATAGCCGCCGCAATCGCGCTGGGCCTCAACCACATCGTCGAAGACGCGCTTGATCACATGTTCGCCGACGTCGTCGCGCCCGCGCTCAAGGCGGTCGGCGATCCGTTGGAAGCCCCACTTCCTGCGGGTTTGCTCGAACTGGCAAAGGCGGACGGGAGTCCGGTCCGGAAGGCTCTGGTGGCGCTTTTGGCTGCAAAGCCCCATCCCGACCATGTTCCGACGTTGATGTCGCTGGCACATGAACAGTGGTCTGCTTCCTATCGACGATACGAAGAGGATGATCACTTCCCCATCGCCCACCAAGCGATTGCCGCGCTTGCGGCACTGCCAAGCCTGCCATACGATGATCTTGAACGTCTCGACACGCTCGGGATTGAGACCACCGATCCAAAGCTCCGCTACGACGTCTTTGAACTGCTTGTCACGCATGGCGGACGGGCGATGCAGGAGCGCCTGCTAGATCTCGCCCGGTCGCCCAGCTGTGCGACGAGCGGCTGCCCATGCCCTCGTCTTCAAATCGGAGAGTCTAGATGCGGCCGTTGTCGTCGACATCGACGCGGCGACAGTCGCGACCCGCATGCCGAGCGTCGCCGCTTCGCTCGTGCTTGTCGCCGCCTATCGTGGCCGGAGCGAATTTGTTATCGCGCTCGCACAGTACCTGGCAGCGCGCCCGAAGCGACGCGTTCTCGTCCTCCTTGCAATCTGGCTAACCCGCGAAGAGCGTCCGGAAGTGGCCGAGGCATTGGAGGCGCTCCTTCCCACAGGCCATGCAGCGATTGCCTGGCTTCGGAGCGGTCCCGCGACGGTTGCCGATGATAAGCTCGTCAAGGATCTGGGCGACCCGGCGGTCTGCCAAGAGGTCCTGCGCTGGCTCAACCCCAAGGAGCCAAAAGCGTGAAAAAGCCCTTCGACCTGTTGCGTGAGATCGCCCGGTTCGGCGTGAGCCAGGGGGTTTCGCTCAATGATCCCGCGATGCCGGCAGCGTTCGGCTTGCATGTCGATGATTCGATGAAGGAGGCGATGTCGGATCCGACCTTTCTTCAGGGTCTTCGGGCCGAGGCCATGTTCGAAAACCTCGTGACGAGCCTGGACGAGGTCATGATGATCAAGCCCGAAGACACTGGCCCCCTCCAATCCGCCGTGTTCATGCAAGCGCCCGATTTCCGGATCGTGCTGAAGGATGGGTCGAATTGGCTCGTCGAGGTGAAGAACGTCTACGTCCGGAACGCCTTGCGCCAGCGCCGCAAGATCCTGAAGCGAGATTATCGGCGCGCGCTCAACAATTATGCGCAGGCGACAGGTGGAACGCTCAAGCTCGCCGTTTTCTGGGCTCGGTGGTCGATCTGGACGTTGATCGATCCCGAGCAACTTGCTCCCGGTGACCAAGACCTGACGCTCGACATGATGGATGCGATCAAGGCGAATGAGATGGCAGCGGTCGGCGATCAGACCCTTGGATTACGGGCGCCGCTAACGCTGCGACTGACGATGGATCCTGATCGCACCAGCGACATCGGTGAGGATGGCCGTGTGCTGGTCAACATCGGCAAAGCCCAGCTTTTCTGCGATGGCAAGGAGCTGTTGCACCCGCACGACCAGCAGATCGCCTGGACCGTGATGAACTATAGCGACTGGGAAACGCCGGACGCCCGCGCCACCGTTGACGGAAAGCGCGTTCTCGCGATCGAGTTCGAGAGCAACCCGCCGGAGCTGAGCTATCAAGGTTTCGAAATGGCTGGCAGCCTCAGCCGAATGTTCGCCCATTATTATGCGCAGCGAACGATGTCCGGTGGTGAGGTCATCGATATCAGCGCACCCGTCCAGGCCGGATGGTTCACTTCGCTTTGTTCCAGAGAAGGCTTAAACCGCATGCCGCTGTGGCGCTTTGTCATGCAGCCAAATTATGGAGACTTCCAGCCAGTCGACGCAGCGCGACACGCGATCGGTTCGCTGCGGCAGCCGGCGGTACTCGAACACAAGCGGACGGATTGATTTGGGCTCGCACCATTCCCAAGGCGGCCCACGGAAGCCAAAGTGTTCGTTCCAAGCGGCGGATTGCGCAGCGTCCTTCCCGTCCACCGGGAGGTAGGCATTGGGAGTGCGCAGTTAGGTGCGAGTATACCGCGGTAATGGCAATCGGCAGAGGCACCCACATTGTCGTAAGCCCCGGCGAAATCGTCATCGTACCTGCTGGAATGTTGGATCGTAAGCGCGAAAACCTTAATATTTTCGTAGGCGCTGACCTTGGCTATGTTTTGCCCCTTAGCTTGAGGGGTATCGTAGCGGCCGATGATGTAAGAACATTCGTAACAGGTTTCGAAAGGCAGGAGGGCCAGCGCCCCTCGCGTATGGCATAAAGCTGCGTGCCAGCGCCGTCATGCCATATGATATCCGAATGCCGGAGGAGACTGGGATCGCGGCTTGACCCGACCGCAGAACGACTGACACCCCGCCGCACCAGCAACGCTGAGGAGCTGCGCATGCCCCGGCCGGGCGATCAGATCTTCGATCTTCACCCCAGCCCAGGCCATCTTCATCGAAAGCGCAGATGGAGAAGGGAACCTCGATATCCAAAAGCCATCGGATCAGACCAGTTGGACGCGTAGACCCGGCACTGCTGGTGCGATCACATGGGTAAAGTCCCTGTCGCACGTAACAACCACATAGTTACGCTCAAGCGTGTTGGATGTCACTGAGAACTGACCCAGCATTGTCATCGAGATTTGACCCGCCTGTCAGTATGTCGGTCGGTTCATGATGGGGTCAACATTGGCGTCTCCTTCCTCTTTTTTTTCGCGGTCTCGGAGCTGGCCTTGAAGCGATAACTGTCGTTTCCGGTTTCCAGGATGTGGCAGCGGTGTGTGAGGCGATCGAGGAGCGCCGTGGTCATCTTGGCGTCACCGAAGACGCTGGCCCATTCGCTGAAGCTTAGGTTCGTGGTGATCACGACGCTGGTGCGTTCGTAAAGTTTGCTGAGGAGGTGGAACAGCAAGGCGCCGCCCGAGGCGCTGAACGGCAGGTATCCGAGCTCGTCGAGGATCACCAATTCGGTTTTCACCAACGCCTCGGCGATTTTCCCGGCCCTTCCCAGCGCCTTTTCCTGTTCCAGCGCGTTCACCAGCTCGACTGTGGAGAAGAAGCGCACGCGTTTGCGGTGATGCTCAATCGCCTGGACTCCGAGGGCGGTCGCCACATGGCTTTTCCCGGTGCCGGGCCCGCCAATCAGGACCACGTTTTCGGCAGCATCGAGGAACTCGCATCGATGAAGCTGCCGAACGAGGGCCTCGTTGACCTCGCTGGCCGCGAAGTCGAAGCCTGACAGGTCCTTGTGGGCCGGGAAGCGCGCTGCCTTCATGTGATAAAAGATGGACCGCACTTCACGTTCGGCCATTTCAGCCTTCAGCAGCTGGGACAGGATCGGGATCGCCGCATCGAACGCAGGCGCGCCCTGTTCCATGAGGTCATGCACGGCTTGGGCCATGCCTGGCATCTTCAGACTGCGGAGCATGATGACGATGGCAGCTCCGGCGGGATCATGACGCATGGCGTTTGCCTCCGGATGTGCGCAGCCCATCGTAGCGTGCAACATTGGCCTCGGGCTCCTTGCTCAGCGTCAAGGCCGGAGGCGGCGTTACGTCTGGCAACTCGACTGAAGTGCCGTTCACCAGCCTGTGCAATAGGTTCAGCACGTGGGTCTTTGTCGGCACGCCGGCCTTCAACGCCATGTCCACCGCGCACAGGACCGCCTGTTCGTCGTGATGCAATACCAACGACAGGACGTCGACCATCTCCCGATCACCGCCGGGTCTGCGCAGCATCTGATCCTGCAGCTCACGAAAGCCCCTCGGCATCTCAACAAACGGGGCGCCGTTACGCAGCGCACCGGGCTTGCGCTGGATCACGGCCAGGTAATGCCGCCAGTCATAGATGACGCGGCCCGGTTGCCGATGCGACCTTTCAATGATGCGCTGGTGCTCGCAGACGACATGCCCTTCAGCAACGACAACCAGCCTTTCGGGGTAGATGTGCAGGCTGACTGGCCGGTTCGCAAAGCTGGCAGGCACGGAGTAGCGATTGCGATCAAACGTGACGAGGCAGGTTGGGGACACCCGCTTGCTTTGCTCGACATAACCGTCGAACGCGGTGGGCAACGGCATCAGCGAGGGCTTCTCCGCTTGCCAGACGTCTGCGATGCTGCCGGGCAAACCGCCATGTGCGGTTTCGGCCCACAGCGCCTTGCACCGTTCTTCCAGCCAGCAGTTCAGCGCATCGAGATCAGGGAAGGTGGGCATCACCTGCCACATCCTGCTGCGCGCATCGCGGACGTTCTTCTCGACCTGGCCCTTTTCCCATCCCGCCGCCGGATTGCAAAAGTCGGGTTCGAACACGTAGTGGCTGGTTATCGCCATGAAGCGCGCATTTACATCGCGCTTTTTGCCGACGCCCACGCGGTCCACCGCCGTGCGCATATTGTCGTAGATCCCGCGGCCCGGCACGCCTTCGAAGATTCTGAACGCATGCCAATGCGCGTCGAACAGCATCTCGTGTGTCTGCAGCAAATATGCCCTGACCAGGAACACGCGGCTGTGCGACAGCTTGATGTGTGCGACCTGCAGCTTGGTCCGTTCACCCCCGACGATCGCGTAGTCTTCGCTCCAATCGAATTGGAAGGCCTCGCCCGGCTTGAACACCAGAGGCACGAATGTCCCGCGATCCGTCGTGTTCTGCGCGCGCTGCCGGTCCGATTTCCAGGCTCGGACAAAGGCTGAGACCCGCTCGTAGGACCCATCGAACCCCAGCTGAACCAGATCCGCGTGCATCTGTTTCGCCGTCCGCCGCTCTTTGCGCGATTTGCGCTGTTCGGCCAGCAACCAGCCCGACAGCTTCTCCGCGTACGGGTCGAGCTTGCTCGGCCTCGATGGTGCCTTGAACTTGGGCTCGACGATCCCGGCACGCAGGTAACGCCTGATCGTATTTCGGGACAGTCCAGTCCGCCGCGAAATCTCGCGGATGGGCATCTTGTCCCGCAGTGCCCACCGTCGAATGACGCTCAAAAAATCCATGTCGATCACTCCAATGACCCCCGACAAATCTCGTCAGGGGGAGGGTTCCACATGGGTCAATTCTCAGTGACATTTCCTATCGCTGCTGGGTCAGTTCTCAGTGACATCCAACAGCTTGACCACAAAATCTGTTGCTGCATTGGTTTCAACAAACTCAATATGCCAAGGGGTTCAAGTTCCGATACTTTGGCCGCTTCTCTTTCAAACGGGAAGCAGTATCACTTTTGCGCATACCAGCTTTAAGTGGTCAAATCTGGCAAGTCACAATGCGGGTGTGACAGTTGTAATCGTTGCGATCAGCAATCAAGCCGACAAAACGCCTACCATTTACACGCTAGAGGACGGGGCGACCGTAGCGAATTCGGTTGAGAATATTTCATCATATCTGGTGCCAGGAAAAGCGATAAATATCAAGCCAGCGAGAAGTTCGATTTCTGGCTGTGCTTACATGGATCTTGGCAATATGCCCAAAGATGGAGGCCATCTTCTGATGACTGCGTCGGAAGCTGAGCTTGTCTCGAAATCTGACCCTGTGGCCGAAAAGTATTTGTTCGACTTTGTTGGTTCACAAGAATTCGTCAAGGGCATCGTCCGCCGATGCCTTTGGATAGAGGATGATCAAGTTTCTGACGCCTTAACCTCACCTGAAATCTCAAAGCGGCTTGATGGCGTTAAGGAAATGCGTTTGGCCAGCGATGCAGAATCTACTCGCGCATTTGCCGATCGACCGCATAGGTTCAAACAGATTCAAGGTCGAGGGACTGACAAGACAATAGTCGTACCGAAGGTAACGTCGGAAAATCGAGTTTACCTTCCGGTAGGTCTCCTGTCTAAGCATTCTATAGTTTCGGATAACGCGTTTGCTTTGTACGACGCGCCAATATGGAACATGGCGCTTATCGCCTCTAGGGTGCATTGGGTCTGGGTTTCAACCGTCTGCGGGCAGCTTGAGACGCGCATCCGCTACTCAAATACACTTGGATGGCATACGTTCCCCGTTCCCAAGTTGACCGAGAAGAACAAGGAAGATTTGACCCACTGCGCCGAGGACATCCTGTTGGCGCGCGAGGCGCATTTTCCCGCCACCATCGCCGACCTCTATGACCCCGAGAAAATGCCGGACGATCTGCGCGCAGCGCATGATCGCAACGACGAGGTTCTGGAGCGCATCTATATCGGCCGCCGCTTCAAGAACGATACCGAGCGCCTGGAAAAGCTTTTTGAGCTCTACACCAAGATGACTTCCACAAAGGGTGCTGCAGGTAGAATAGCAGGTGCCTCGTGAGTGAGTCCCCAAACTACGCTCAAGGTGGCGATGCGCAGGCGATCAGAAGGATCGCAAACGACTACTATGGCGGGTACGCCGAGATGTTCGCTGCGCATGGCTGGCCTGAACGCGGCAACAAGTTGATGCCATCGGTCCAAGCGCGCGTCGTTGACACCTACGGCAGCGTTCGAGCCTTCGAGGAAGCGCACAAGGAAAGCGATTTGATGTTTCCGATGGAAGCCATCAAGTCCGACCCGCCCAATGTCTGGCTCACCAGTTTCTATGGCTTCAAACCCGAAGAATGGGGCTTTCTCGGATTTGCCGACGAAAGCAGGAGGCAGGGCTTCATCAACGGTAGTAAGCCAGGCGTTCTCGTCGTGATCTATGGGGCGGGAGAAGCCTCGAAAGACGAGCTCTACAAAGTCATTGGCGTTCAGCAATGCTCTCACAAGATCGGCAATGCCGAACAGTTTATGTTCCCACCCGCATGGGATGCCAAGGAGAAAGACCCCCACCGCGCGGGCCGCTGGAACTACGGGGTCAAGGCAACGCGGGCTTGGCGCGTTACGCCCGAAACTCGCATGAATGTGCTCGATTTTGCGCCCGAAGCGACGAAGTCGAAAGCTTGGCAGCACATAGGTTCGCGCGGCGTTCCCCTGTCGCAGGCAGAGGCCGCCAACATACTCAAACTGGATTTGCAGGAAGTCGATGTTTATGGCCAGAACCCTATTATCGGTTCGCTGGCCGGAACTGCACAGGAGATTCTCGCTCCAAGCAAGGCGGGACCCGTTTCGCAAAACTCGTTTGTCACCCGAGAGTCCGAAGGACCCAAGCATCTCTACATTCTCGCATTGCAGGGCGATACAGATGCTTTTCTGGGTAGGCCTGCGAATGGCCAGATTATCGTGAAGGCCGGCTTCTCCAAGTCGCCACAGACACGATGCGCCGATCACAACAAAGCCATTCCGAAGTGTGCTTTCCGATGGGAAGTCCTGCATTCCGGACCGAAATACGGCATCAACCCATATCCAAGCTCTGATCACGCGAAGAGCGGGGAACGTGCCATGCAGAAGATTTTATGCCAAAAACCAAAAGGTTGTTCTCTAGGCGGCGAGTTCTTCCTCGCCGAATCTGGGCTCGTGCAAGAAGCATGGGACAAGGGCAACCACGCAGCGAAAGTGTTTAAGAAATGAGTACCAAGTCTGTCCCCTCCGTTTCCGTCACCTATTCCCGAAACGGAAGCTCCACCAAGTCGAACGAGCTCGGCATGCGGCCCATGCAGGAACGCGCGTATGAGAAACGGGGTGAGCAGTACCTTTTAATCAAGTCGCCGCCTGCCTCCGGCAAGAGCCGCGCGCTTATGTTCATCGCGCTCGACAAGCTGCACAATCAGGGGCTCAAGCAGGCCATCATCGTCGTGCCCGAGAAATCCATCGGATCGAGCTTTCATGACGAGCCGCTGAGCAAGTTCGGGTTCTGGGCTGACTGGACGGTTTCGCCGAAGTGGAACCTATGCAACGCGCCTGGCAGCGAGGGCGGCAAGGTCAACTCGGTTAAGGCCTTCCTTGACGGCGACGACCGCGTGCTGGTCTGCACCCATGCGACCTTCCGTTTTGCCGTGGACAAGTTCGGGATTGAGGCATTCGATGATCGGCTGATTGCAGTGGACGAGTTCCACCATGTTTCGGTGAACCCCGACAACAAGCTGGGCGCGCATCTGGCCGACTTCATCGCGCGCGACAAGGTGCACATCGTCGCCATGACGGGATCGTATTTCAGGGGCGATGCCGAGCCCGTCATGATGCCGCATGACGAGGCGAAATTCGATACCGTCACCTATACCTACTATGAACAACTCAACGGCTATAAGTACCTGAAGCAGCTCGACATCGGCTATTTCTTCTACTCGGGCGCCTATGCTGACGACATCCTAAAGGTTCTGGATGCAGGCCAGAAGACCATCGTGCACATCCCGAACGTGAACGCGCGCGAGAGCACGAAGGACAAGCACCGCGAGGTCGAGCACATCATTGATGCCCTGGGCGATTGGCAGGGCTCCGATCCTGCGACCGGCTTCCAGCTTGTGAAGACGGCGGACGGCAAGGTGCTGCGTATCGCCGATCTGGTGGATGATGAACCAGCCAAGCGGGACAAGGTATCGGCCGCCTTGAAAGACCCCGCCCAGAAGAATAACCGCGATCACGTCGACATCATCATCGCCCTTGGCATGGCCAAGGAAGGGTTTGACTGGATTTGGTGCGAGCACGCCTTGACCGTGGGCTACCGCGCCAGCCTGACGGAAATCGTGCAGATCATCGGCCGCGCCACGCGCGATGCCGAAGGAAAAACCCGTGCCCGCTTCACCAACCTGATCGCCGAGCCCGATGCCTCAGAGGAAGCTGTAACCGAGGCCGTGAACGATACCCTCAAGGCCATCGCAGCCAGCCTCCTGATGGAGCAGGTGCTCGCCCCTCGGTTCAACTTCGCACCCAAGAAACCCGACAGCGGGCCGGTGGAAGGCTTCGACTACGGCGAAGGCGGCTACAAGGAAGGCGAATGCAATGTCGGCTTCAACGAGGAAAGCGGGCAGTTCCAAATCGAGATCAAAGGACTGGTGGAGCCCAAGAGCAAGGAAGCTGCACGCATCTGCCAGCAAGACCTGAACGAAGTGATTGCTGCGTTCGCGCAGGACAAAACCAACATCGAGCGCGGTCTCTTCGATGAAGAGCTTGTTCCCGAAGAGCTAACCCAGGTCCGCATGGGCAAAATCGTCAAGGACAAGTATCCCGAGCTCGATGAAGAAGACCAGGAAGCCGTGCGCCAACACGCGATTGCTGCGCTCAATCTGACGCAAAAGGCCAAGGAGATTGCTCTCGGCAACGATAATGATGATGTCGCCAGCGCAAACACCGCGCTAATCGACGGCGTGCGAAAGTTCGCCATGGACGTGCGCGAACTCGACATCGACCTGATCGACAGGATTAATCCGTTCAGCGAGGCATATGCGATCCTTGCCAAGACAATGAGCGAAGAAAGCCTCAAGCAAGTTGCTGCCGTTATCTCGGCCAAGCGCGTACAACTCACGCCGGACGAAGCACGAGACCTGGCGAAGCGAGCCCTGAAATTCAAACAAGAACGCGGGCGCTTGCCGTCGATCACTTCACCCGACGCATGGGAAAAGAAGATGGCCGAGGGCGTTGCCTTTCTGGCCCGTATGAAGGCGGAGGCCGCAAATGGCTAAGCAGTTTACCGATGACGATGATGCATTGCTTGCCGAGCTTGGCGTCGAGGTAGAGGACAAAAAGGCTTCCAGCCGCACCCCTCGCGAAGAACGCATTATCGCGGGCTTCGAGGAAATCCAGCGGTTCGTCGACGAGCATGGTCACGCTCCTCGTCATGGGGAGAGCCGTGATATTTTCGAGCGCATCTACGCGGTTCGGTTGGAGCGCATGCGTGAGCTGGATGAGTGCCGTACACTTCTGGAGCCGATGGATCGGCAAGGACTTATTGCAGGAAGCGAGGATCTGGCAGCCGAGCCCGCTGATGATCTGGACGATGACGCGTTGCTCGCCGAACTTGGCGTTGAAGTGCAGACATCGGAGCTTACGCAACTCCGCCATGTCAGGCCAAGCGCCGAGAAGAAGGCTGCCGAGGAAGTTGCGAACCGCCAGAGGTGCGAGGATTTCAGCAAGTTCAAGCCGCTCTTCGAGCAAATCCAGAAGGAGCTTGATGCGGGGATACGCGAAACGCGCCCCTTCGAAATGAAAGCCGAGATCGAGACAAGCCGCTTCTTCATTGTCGGCGGACAAAAAGCCTACGTCGCCGAGAAGGGCGAAGTCATTACGACCGAACACGGGCGGACGGATGCCAGGCTTCGTGTGATCTTTGACAACGGCACCGAGAGCAACATGCTCATGCGCTCGCTACAGCGCGCCCTGAACAAGGATGATGCCGGACGCCGGATTACCGAGCCCACTGCCGGTCCGCTCTTCACCGATCAGACCATTGATGGTGATGAGGCCAGCGGGACGATCTACGTGCTGCGCAGCAAATCCGACTTGCCTCTTGTCGCCGAAAACCGCGATCTGGTGCACAAAATCGGCGTCACCAATATGAGCGTCGAAAAACGCATTGCGGGCGCGCACCTTCAACCGACGTTTCTTATGGCGAACGTCGACGTGGTCGCGACCTACGAACTTTACAACATAAACCGCACCAAGCTCGAAAACCTGATCCATCGCATCTTTGCCCCTGCAAAGCTCGACATCGAAATCAAAGATAGGTTCGGCAATCCTGTTGTTCCGCGCGAATGGTTTCTTGTGCCCCTCTACGCCATTGATGAGGTTGTAGAGAGGATCAAAGACGGGACAATCAAGGAATATCAATATGATCCGAATTCGGCCACGCTTGTTTCGCGAGCGCAGAAGAATGCGACGAAGTGAACATAATGACCGGGCAAGCTAGTGACATGAACTATAGGTCTATGAGCGCGGGAAGAGCCGGAGAGCTGAAATGCTGACTGTAGAACAAGAGCATTTCCGCAGAGCGGCATTGGAAATCGGTCAGAGCGGCGAAAACGACACGCTCCCCTATGATGTAGATGCGGGCTTCATTCGCGACAAAGCCGATGAACTATCAGAGATATGTATTCGGCTCTTCCAAAGCGTTAATGCAAAATCCGTGAAGGATGCAGCGGGCTTTATGAACGAGCTGACGATCGGTTCAGAACGTCTCTTGGTTCCTGCAGGTTCTCACGGCTTTCGCATCACCACGAAGATTCATCCTTTCTGGAACCTCTACCTCAACGGCCTCGGTTTCGCGATTGCGGAAGCCAACGAACCAAATCGCAGCGACCGCGCGCACTCCTATAGGCTGAGTGCCGACGGAGAGTCCCTGTTTGACAAAGGCCGGTCTTGGAGAAGTTACAAAGAAGCAACCATTCAAGAGCCCGCTCTAGAACGGGAGGGCTGCGTAGTCGTTCAGACGGACATCTCTAGTTTCTACGAACATATCTATCATCACAGACTAGAGAACGTCGTCAATGACCTGGCTCCCGCGAATTCAACCGTTGCCGTTCAAATAGACCGAATTCTTAGCAAGCTGGCATCAGGGAGGTCATTCGGATTGCCCGTTGGGGGGCAGTGCGCGCGCGTGCTTGCTGAAGCTATGATGACCCCAATAGATATCTCGCTCTCTGATGCGGGTATCGTCTGGCATCGCTTTGTCGATGACTTCACATTGGTCTGCAACTCTCAGCAAGAAGCGTACGCGGCTCTTTCCACACTTTCGAATTCTCTTGCGGACTACGGGCTTTCGCTAAATCGGACCAAGACGACCACCCTAAGTGCGAAGCATTACAAAGAATACATCGGCGTGCAGCTCGGACAGGGTGATGAAACAACAATCGCCCTACGCGAGCTTGATCTCCATTTTGACCCTTATTCAGATGCCGCTCAAGCTCAAGCCCAGTACGAGCAGCTAAAGAAATCTTTTGACGCCATAGATATTCAGTTTCTCTTGGACCTTGAGAAGGAAAAATCGCAACCCGATGCCTTCGTGATGGCTCAGATCGGCAGGGCATTGAAGTTTCAAGAGCCGCAAGTTGCTGCGCAGCTATGCGCCACGCTGCTGGACCCGAGCAATTTAGACTCGTTCCGAGCCTCTTGGTCGAAGATTCTTCGAGGCGTCTACGCAGTCCGGGCCAATGAAGAGTTCGAAGGCGTATTCGGGCAAATTGATGATTTGCTGGATAGAATCCCCGCTGCAACGCCTCACCTTTTGATGCCTGAAGCGAATATTCTGCACTACCTCCGCGCCATTCGCTTTAGACGGACAGAAGTCAGGGGAACTTTTGTCAGGCGAACATATGACCAGAGCTCATCCAGTTCGGTTCGACGTGCTTGTATCGACTGCTGGAGACACTGGCGCGACCGGGCAAGTTTTACGCGGCTGATAAACCTGTGGCAGAACCTAAACCCTGATGAGCAAAGGATGCTATGGTTGGCGGCCGGGAATTTCGGCGACGATGGAACCCATGCCAGGAGCCAGCTACGCAGGTCGTTGGAAGGATCATGGCGACTAGGTTTCGAAGATAACAATGGCGAGACGTTTGCAACCTGCTATCAGAGTTGGGTGGCGAACAATGGCTAAGAGGCTTCCGTTTCGCGACCCGAGAACTGTTGCGCGGGACATTCCTGGTGTTCTGGATATTCTCTTTCCGCGCTTGACTGGCGGCCTTGTCGGCGCTCTCAACAAGAGCATGTTTTCATTTCAGGGTATTGAAGCGCTTTCTGATGAACTTGTCGACGAAAGCCAACTCCACAAGGCGATGCTGTTCGAGCTTTCGATGGCGAGGGCAGAAAGGCTCTTGCAGGATGACGATGCGCCAAGTTGGGACGATGTCCTTCGCGTTGCTGTGGAGCGCCAGCGACAACATTTTGATGCCAAGATACCTGACGAGATTGTCCAGCACGACAAGGAATTGGCCACTCATGCGGCGAGCAATTTGGTCGCCATGTTGCGTAGCGCTCAGGAACAGCATCCTGATGTTACACTCTCCATTGCCCCGCCGATACCAGGTCTAGGATGGATAGCGTCTGGCACTGGGGATTTTGAGCTGGGAACAATCCTCATAGAAGTGAAGCACACTGACCGAAACTTCATGGCAAGGGATTTTCGGCAAGTCTTGATGTATTGGCTCTTGAAATACTCCGCGACGATAGAGCGTGGCGAGGATATCTGGACGGATTGCCTGTTCCTCAACCCGAGGCGCAATTCCGGGTTGCTATTTAATTTTGATAAGGTCCTGCACTCGGCTTCAGCGAGCTCAAACCGTGTTGAGTTGCTTGAGCTACTTCGTTCTGTTGTTGGCGACGAGTTTGCTCGCCGCTAATCGGCTCCTATTTGACCACAATTTTGTATCTCCAGTTCGAGTATTTCGCGCACCCTTCGGGCCGGGCTGTCGTGAACCGAGCCTGACAGGTCAGTCTCGGCCATGCGGCTTCCATCCCTTGCGCATCATCGGCCAGCCGTGAACGGCTGACACCTTCTTCCTTTTCGTTGGGGGCCTGACGGCCCCGTCCTCCGTCAAGACCAAGCCCTCCGCTTTGGCTTCGGGCGAAAGCCATGGGCCGTGGCTCGCCTGCGGCTGCGCCCGCACCACCTCCATGGCTTTCGGTCTGGACGGCCGTCCCCCCGCTCATTGGCGCGGGCCTAGTCCGGTTTCATGCGAAACCGACTAACCCAATGAAGGGAAAAGCCAATGAAACAGGATATTTACCAGAAAGTAACCGACAAGATTATTGCCGATCTGGAGCAAGGGCAGCTGACTTGGCTGAAGCCTTGGAGCGCTGGCAACATGGAAGGGCGGATCATGAAGCCCCTGCGGCATAACGGCATGCCCTATAGCGGCATCAATGTTCTGATGCTTTGGGGCGCGGCCGTCGAGGGCGGTCATCTCTCGCCGTTCTGGATGACCTTCAAGCAGGCCAAGGAACTCGGCGCGCATGTGAAGAAGGGCGAGCGCGGCAATCAGGTGGTCTATGCCAACACCCTGACCAAGCTTGATGAGAAGGACGACGGATCAGAGGAAGAGCGGAAAATCCCCTACCTCAAGCAATATACCGTCTTCAATGTCGAGCAGATCGAAGGCTTGCCCGAACACTACTACGCCAAGCCCGAGCCCATAATTGATCCCGCGCAGCGGATCGAGCATGCGGATGCGTTCTTCACCAGCACAGGCGCAGACATCCGCCATGGCGGGAACAGCGCGCACTATAGCGGCGGGAGTGATCATGTGCAGATGCCGGTGTTTGAGTCTTTCCGCAGCCCCGAGGCCTACTACGCAACCCTTGCCCATGAACTGACCCACTGGACCAAGCACAAAAGCCGCCTTGACCGCGAGTTTGGGCGCAAGGTCTGGGGCGATGAAGGCTATGCCAAAGAGGAATTGGTGGCAGAGCTGGGCGCAGCATTCCTTTGCGCCGATCTGTCCCTGACGCCCGAGCCCGGCACTGACCACGCCGCCTACATTCAGAGCTGGCTCAAAGTCCTGAAAGACGACAAGCGGACGATCTTCGCCGCTGCCGCTCATGCGCAGCGCGCGGCCGACTACCTGCACGGCCTGCAGCCCCTTATCGAAGTCGAGCCCCAGCAAGCAGGAGCCGCCGCGTAGGCGGCTCCATTTCAGAAAAAATTTTCGCGCCTGCCATCTGGCAGGCGCTTCCATGCTCTGGCAGGGCAAAATTCAAGAGGTACTGTCGCATCGATTATTTTTCTTTTAAAAACATAAGGATGATCTATCCTAAACGCTTACTTGGTTAGATAAGAATGCACACACGATGACCTATTTTGTACCGCAGACCCTCGAAGATATCCTAGAGATGCAAGAGCGAGGCGATTCCGAGAACGCCACACTTGAGTTCAAGTCATGCCGTCTTTTTGCGCAGAAAAATGAAAAGATCTTCGAAACTCTCTCACGGGAGATCACGGCATTTTCTAACAGCATTGGCGGTGTCCTTATCATCGGTGTCGAGGAGGACACTGATAGACGGATTTCCGAAATTGTACCCATTACAGATAGCAAAAAGCACGAGGCTTGGATCGAAGACGGTCTTCTCTCCCGAATCACGCCAAGCCTGCATTTGACAATTGCAAGAATCGAGGTTGACGAGGGGCATCTGCTCGTCATCAACGTGCCGCCTTCGAGGGCCGCGCCACATCAATCCGCCGACAAGCGATTCTATGCGCGTCGTCTGTTCCGCGTCGACCCGTTGCTTTCATTTGAAGTTGACGATATTCGGAGACGCGCCGCAGCCATGGCTGGCGGTGCAAATCTTTCAGTCCTCTTCCAGGGTGGCGCAATATCATTCGCCATTGAAAATGAAGGGCTGGAGGCGATCTTTGATGTCTGGATTGACGTTAAAGGCATTGAAAACAGCGACATTGCAAAGGTGTGGACCCCTGGGCTGGGCCGTCCCTATACAGAGCCCTTCCGCATTATTCACCCGGGTGAACGGCGAAATTTCCTCGGTGCTGGCTTTGATTTCTTCGAAGAGCAACTCGATGATCGTATGGATGTCACCCTTAACTATACGGACGACGAAAATGTAGTGCACGGCATAACTTATACCTACTATCTGAAGGATTTTCACAGCACCGCCCGCTTGAGGACGCCACACGAAGAATTGCTCGATCAGGGAATTAAGAAGCTTGAAAAATTGGAGCGCGCACTTTCTGATCTTGCACGGGATATTCGCGAAATTCGGGAATGTGCGTTTCATCCAACCGGCTTGAACCTTTCCAAGACTACACTGTCTGTTCTTGCAGGCGAGGAAGGTGTGAAGTGGCCAGGCGAGGCTCTGACTTTTCAGGCGCTGGCTGAATTACTTGAGGTGGACTTCGAGACGGCGATCAAGATTCAGCAAGAAATTTTTGGAGCGACGAAATATGTTGGCGGAAAGAATACGCCTTTAGGTGATGCTAAGTTGCCAGAACAGGTAAAGGAGAAAATCCTACAGCAACTCGCTCTTCCTCCAGAAAGTCTGAATTCGAAGAAGTGATCGCTCCGCTGCAAAGGCGGCGGCGCGACCGCGTAAAGTTACAGACCTGGCGCGCGCGCTGCGAGCTCGGCCTCGATATTGTGCATCGACTGCAGGGCGTTGTGACGCTCCTGGCTGCCGCGCGGGGCGGCGGCAAAGGCGTTGAATGCCTCCCGCAATAGACCGTGCAATTCTGCCGTGCTGCGGGATGCCGCTTCGAACCGTGTGACGAGTTTCATGGCTCATCCTCCTTTTCGCTTGAAGGAGGCCCCGAACCACTCAGGGCCTTTCGGCCCGCTCATCACAATCATTGGCCAGTGAAGGCCTGATGGGTCGGGTGACGACTGCCCACGCGGAAAATATGGGGGTGAGCCCATGAGATACTTTGCAACTGGTTTGCTGCGGTGATCCCCGCAAGTGGGGCTCTTGGATTGCTGACGGGATTGATCGTGAGCAGCGTTCAACAGCGCTGATGCTGCTGACGCCCCGCCTGTGCCAAGGAGCGGCTTTCCCTGTTCAGGGTGCGGATTTCACCATAGGCCGAGCGCTGCCCGTGTGCCTGTCACTAACGCGCACGGATAGCCGTCTCGGGCGGTTCGTTCGTTTTCTGCCTCGTTTGCCGGTCTCTTCCTTGCTCGGGGACGGCTTGCACCAAATGCCCCAATTCCCTGGCCGAAGGCGGCTCATCCTTCAATGTCCTGCCCGCGCCACCTGGCTCGCGCCAGCCGTGTTGAACATGAACGCTGACCCTTTGCCTCCGGCCCTGCGGGAGGGCGTTAGCAAGCCAACCCAAGCAAAGGAGAAGACACATGGCACGCGAAAACGAGAAACCCACCCAAGACATCAACGCGCCGGACTATCTGGCCTGGCACGTCACCCAGAAGGGCGAGAAATCTTTCTGGAACAAGGTCGGAGCCGCATGGAAGCACAAGGACGGGCGCGGCTACACCCTCCAGCTGGAGACCTGCCCGATCAATGGCCGCATCGTCCTGCGCCTGCCGCTGGAAGATGCACCCCAAACCGAAAACGAAGCGGGGCGCTCATGAGCGCCCCCATTACCATCCAGATCGTCTGGAACGGCATTGCGGTCCAAATCACGCACCACAAAGGCCGCTGGCATAAGGACTTCGATCACATCGAAATCCTCAGCGAAGATCGCAGAGCGCTGCCCGTCACCGAGACCGGCTACCTCTCGCATCACGTTGCCGCCGCCAGCGTCGAAGAATACGGCGGAGCCGAAAGCTACGTCCGCGCCTTCCTCGACCATGAAGCCGCCAAGCCCGGCTGGAAAGAGCGCGAAGCCGCCTCGCGGCAGATGTCGCTCTTCTAAGCTTGAACCGCGTCCGCCGTATCGGCGGGCGCGGGCGCGATCTCGACGAGCCAGCCCTCAAGGTTTGTCAGTCCTTCGTCGATCCAGACGACGGTGCCATCGCACGGGGCGTAAAGCTCAACCGCGCCGTTTTCACCTTCGGCGACGATCACAGCTTCATCACGCAGTACAGCATCGCCGACATTCTTGATGACGTGCAGGTGAGTGAGCGCGCCGGTATAGGCCTGTATCGCTTCGCCAGCGCCGAGGCGCACGGCATTACCCGAGAACAGCACGCGCTCGCCGGTCGGCGTCGTGAACTCCTGATCTTTCAGCACGGCGCGTTGTCCTCCGGCTCGGGGCGGGATGGTCTGGAGCGCGGCTTGAACTCCGGCACCAGCACATCGGGCTTTTGCTTGCAGCGCGCGTGGGTGAGGCGGATCGCAAAGCGGGCCGTATCCTCGGCCGAGAGCTTGAAGTGCAATCGCAACTCTTCGAGCAGCCTTGCGTGTTTTTCATCTAGATTGAGCATGAGCGTGTGTCTCATAGCAGTTCTCCTTTCGTTAACCGGGTTCAAAGCCAGGTCCGCTCCCGCGTTCGCGGGAGCGTTCCACATCGCGAGTCTCGCGCTGCCTCTGGCGTTGCTTTGATTGTTGGGTCGGGATGGGGGCAGCCGCGCCCATTTCCATGTACCGCGCGACATCGCGGCCGAGCGCGGTGATGCGTTCATTTTGCTTGTCGCGCGCGAGCTTGATCTGGCGCTGCAGATTGCGCCGCTCGGCAAGCTGGCGCTCGATCACCGTTTGCTTTTCGGCTCGGTCGCGCGCCTGCGCTCTGGCGATCTCGGCCTCGTTTTCCTGCCTGATCTTGTGGTTCTTGCCCGTGATCCAGCCCCAAAGACCCTTGAGACCTCGCGGCGTACGCGCCGCCCGTTTGCGTTCCTCATCCAGCCAGCGTTCCTGTTGCTGGGTCTTGAGCCCGTCCCGTACTTGCCGGTGGCGCTGCACCATTTGTTCGCGCTGGAACTGCGCGGCCAGGCCAGCTTTCTCGGCTCTGGCCTGTTCCTCCTTCGCCCATGCCTGCAGCCTGGGCGTCATCTTCTCCGCGATCCGCGCCTTTGCTTCATCGACCGAAGGTAACTCCCGCGCACCCCCCAGCCGCTCTTTGAGGTCTTTTGTTTTCGCGCCTGTTGTGCGGCTCAGGGAATAAATCTCGCCGCGCCAGTCAACGGCGACGTAGCCGCGCGCATCACCCCGCGCCAGAAAATACCCCCGCTCGCGTAGTGCCGACTCAAACGCCGCGCGATTGTCGGACGCGCTCCAGCATTCCTGCAATGCCTGCTTTATGGCCTTCGGGTCTTGGTGCGTGCGCTTGGCCTGTTGCCATTCCTCGCGGGTAAACTGGAACGGATCGCGCTGGCGCTGATCGCGGAAGCCCTTCGGCATTTCCCAGCCATGCTCAAGGTAAAGGTCGCGCGCGATGCCGTTCAGCGCGCGTTTGTAGAAGGGCAGGTTGATGGCCTTCATCTCTTCGCCGTCGATCCGGCTCCAGACGGCATGGGCATGACGCCTGCCTTCCTTTTCATGGAAGACGATAGCGCGGGGTTGGCCTTCCAGGCCGAGTTCGCTTTCGATCCTGCCGATGGCCTGCTCGAACGCCTCGACCGGCACGGCTTCATGTTGCGGCGGGCTGAGCGAGAGTGAGAACAGGTGTTTCTGGCAACGCGTGCCCTTGGCGATGGCCTCGCTTTCCTGCATCGCGCCGAACAAATCATCGGCGGCAAAGCCGCGCAGATCGTGCAATTCGATATGCTCGTTCTCCGCGCCCCGCATCAGGTGGTTTGCCAGTTCGCGCCCATTGCCGCGCTCATTGCCTTTCAGGATCATTGCGCGCCTCCATCCATGCCGAGGGCACGCAGCAGTTCGGCGCGGATCGCCATGACCTCCTGGCAAGCCTGCTTGATTTCTTCTTCTGTCTCGGGATGGACGGGCAAAGTGCCGGTATTCACAGCCCGCGCCAGCTGGTTCAGGTTCTGGGACAGACGCGACCCGCCAAGCGCGGCCAGCACCCTTGCCAGCGCCTGATGGTCGGCGAGCGGCTTGGCACCGCGCCGCCGAACTTTCGGCAGATCGCTCTCGAACAGCCTGGCTTTGATATACGCGCCAAGCGGCACGCCGTTCGCAGCCTCTTCCAGCTTCGCCCGTTCCTCGAAGCTGAGCCGCAGCGAGAACGGCGGCGGCGTCTTGCACTTGGCTATCTGGTTGAATTTATGGTGCGTTTTCGTCATCGTCGCACCGCGGGGCTTTAAACCCTATGGATGCGAGATGGCTTTCCCATTCCTCCAGCGCTTCGAAGAGAGAGTTCGAACTTTCTCCTCCCAGGCGCACCAATCCTCTCAAGGGCTTAGAGCCGTTCTTCCCCGATTGCCCCTCCTCGTCTCAGGATATGCACCAAGCAACGGTGCTCAGATTCTTCTTGCTGGGACAATCCGGCACCACGAGGCGCGTTCTGGCACCCATGCCACACGCATGCTTCCGGGAGGCTGCGGTGCAGGGCCGGGCGGGCACGTCGGCACATCTGTTTCAACGTAGCCTGCCCCCCTGGAGCGGACTGCTTTCGGACGAATGGGGATGC
This sequence comes from Paroceanicella profunda, assembly GCF_005887635.2. Taxonomy (GTDB): domain Bacteria; phylum Pseudomonadota; class Alphaproteobacteria; order Rhodobacterales; family Rhodobacteraceae; genus Paroceanicella; species Paroceanicella profunda. The sequence goes on from NZ_CP040818.1 coordinate 966,494, forward strand.
TACAGGCCCCACTCTCATTTCCCGTCCTCCGGGCCACGCGATATTGGGCATGGCGTCAGAGATGTCCGTCACAGCCTTCCCGGCGAAAGACGCCGGTGTTCCGGGTTTCTGTGCCATCTCCACTCCCTCGTGGTTGCGATGAGCCGGAAGCCCTCCTTTCCGAAGGCAGTTCAGGCCCCCGTCAGCGCCGATGCCGGACAGATCCCGCTGGCCGAAGGCCGCGTCGACGACAGTGCAGGGATCATTGCGAGCGTCCCGCGGTGGGCGGCGCGCCGATACCCGTGTCGGAGACTGGTCCGTGCGGATACTCGGGGCTGTGCGAATGCGTGGCCTGATCGCCAGACGCGACGCCGGTGAACCCCTCGCTGCCGTAGAATGCCCGGTGGAGCCCCCAATAGCTGCCCATGAACACGGCGACGGCCATCGCCAGACCCGCCGGTATCGCGGGAACCGCGGATTTGAAGCGTGGCAGAAGGCGTGTCTGGCGGCAGCGATCGGCCACAACGGCGACGAGGACGGCCATGATCAGGCCGTGCCCGATGAGATCGATACGCCCGAATGGCCAGACCGCCGCAGTGAAGATGACAATCAGGGCAGCGGCTGACAGCCTTCGGATCAGCGGGGTCCACAGCAGGCCGAACCCCATCGTGAATTCGGCAACCCCTGCCATCGGAATGAAGACGTCGCGTGGCATCCCGAAGGTGAGGAACGGCTTCTCCAGAACCAGCGGGTAGAACCAGCCCGGAAATGCGAACTTCTCCAGGCTCGACCACATGAGGGCGACCGCGAGACCCCACCGCAGGACCTCGAATCGATGGGACCGCCAAGCCTCGTTCTTCGAGGGTTCGAGGACAAGGTAGCCGGCAACACCGAGGCCAAGCGCCAGATAGTCGAACAGGTGAAACAGGTCGTAGTCTCTGAGGGCCAGAACCCAGAGAAGGATGATCCCGGCGCCCGCGAGCGGCATCGTCCGGCGGAAGAAGATGCAGCCGGCGATGAGAAGCTGCAGCCACGATACCCATTCCGCGGGCGTCTTCAGATCCGGCGTCAGATACACTCCGCCCACCGAGAAGATGGCCACGAAGAAGGCGCCGACGGTGACGCGCACATAGTCATCGAGCCTGTGCCCCACAGGTGCCGAAAGCCGGTCGAGCCCGGCATGAATGCCGCTTCCGGAACGGCTCGCTTCGATCAGCCGGGCGGCCACGAAGAAGAGCGCGGCAAGAAGGATCCCGGCCCAGAACCATGGATCCGCCATCACGCTTGCGATCGGCTGCGGGCTGGCTCCGACGATGTAGGGCGCGAACCATTTGACATGGGCGGAGGCGGACGTGACGGCTCCCAGGGTTCCGAGAAGGAAACTGGCCGCCAGTATTTCCCTTCGTTGCCTGTGTCGGTCCCTGCACATTGGATAGTTCCTTCCTGTTGCCTGCAGTATCAGCCCGGCTGAACCGCGCGGTGATATCGGGATGCAGGGTGATTCAGCGACAGGTGCGGAGCGAAGTCTTGTCGCGCCGGCTCGAAAGCGTTCCGGATGTCCGTAACGGGCGCGCCGGCGGTTGTGGCGGAGGCGAAAATCGGTTCATCTGCCGCGTCGGCCAAGGCTGAACGGGCTTGCGTGGGACAGGTCTCCACCGCGAGTCCTGCCGGGGGGACGCGGGCTTCAGGCCGGGCGATGCCCGCGCAGGTCGTCAGGCCATCGGCAAGCGCGCCTCGATCCAGTCCCGGATGTCGGCCATAACCTCCTCCTTGCCCAGGTCACTCAGGAGATCGTGGTAATGGCCGTCATAGAGCCTGAGCGACTTGTCGGTCGATCCGGCAGTCTCGTGGAAGAACCGGCTCCCGCTCGGCCTGGTGGCTTTGTCGGCCGTCCCGTGAAGGATGAGGACAGGCAGGGTGATGAGCGGAAACTCACGCTTCAGCCGCTCGTCGGCCCGTATCAGCGATGCCACGGTTTGACACGGCTGGGATTCACCGGCGATCAGCGGGTCGTCGTTCAACGCCTTGACGACCTCCGGGTCTCGCGAGAAATCCGCGTTCCTGAGCCGCAGGACACGCGCATGGGGCGCGATGCGGCTGACGCCCTTGATCACGGCCAGGGCGATGTCGGGCGCCGGCACCTGGAAGGCGAAGCTCTCGCAGATGAGGCCGGCGAGTTGCGATTGGTTCTCGAGCGCGTAGACGCAGGATGTCACGCCGCCGGCGCTGTGGCCGAGAAGATAGACCGGAAGACCCGGCTCCCGCACCCTGGCGAGCCGGATCAGGGCAGAGAGGTCGCTGACGTAATCGTCAATGCTCCCGGCGAAGAACCGGTCTCCTTCGGATCGACCGCGACCGCGCAGGTCAAGCGCGTAGACGGAGAGACCGGCGGCGACCATCTGCTCGGCGACCCAGGCGTATTGGCCGCTGTGCGAGTTGAGCCCGTGGCAGATGGCGAGGATCGCGCGCGGCGGGGTCGACGGGCGCCAGATGCGGGCGAAAATCTGCAGCCCGCCGCTGGTGATGTGGACCTCCTCGGGGGAAAGCCTGTCGGTGAGTCTGGTCATCGGAACCTCTGTTTCGTCGCTGATGCCGTTGCTTGACTTCTAGCGCGAAACATGGGGTTCTCGAATATAGGGAATGGGTTGCTTCACTTATACGAAAGTTTCCCTCCGGCCGCGGCGGAAGATCAAGAACAAGTCATTTCAGATACTCAGACGATGGATTGGTATGTGCCTGGGTGATTTTTGTTCGCGGGAGAGGACGGAGCTGAGGCATATCCCATGACTGATCTGGATGATGGTCTTCCGGACCTCGTACCCGACAGCATCGTCGCTCGCGCAATGGATGGGCGCGTACGCCACTGGAATGGCGGGGCGGAGCGCCTGTACGGGTGGCCGGCGCACGCTGTCCTCGGAAGGGACATCGATGAGCTCGTGCGGTCTCGCCATCCGTTCGGCCTGGCCGCCATCATGGAAGCGCTCAAGACCGACGGACGCTGGGAAGGAGAGATTTTCAGGACGGCCGCCGATGGAAGGGAGCTGTGTGTCTCCGTCCGGGCGATGCTGCGACGCGGCGCGGACGGCAGCCCCCCGGAGATCATCGAATGGTCGCGCGATACGGCGCGCGCCAGCAAGTCGGAAATCGACGGGCACAGATACGAGAACATCTTCCACGCAATGGCCGTTTCGTTCTGGGAGCTGGATTTCTCGCGGGTGCGCAAGGCGATCGGCGAGCTTGTGGCCTCGGGCGTGACCGACGTCGCGGGATACCTCAGGACCGACACCGATTTCATCGACGCCGCGATCGAACTGGTCTCGGTTGTCGACGTGAACGACATGACGGCCGAGCTGTTCGCAGCCCCGCGCGACATCATCCTGTCGCAGCACATGGGCTGGGCCTGGCCGCCGGACAGCCGGCATGTCTTCGCGGAATCGCTGATCGCCGCGGCACGGCAGGAGGACAGCTACAGCACCGAAACCGTCGTGACGACATACGATGGCCGCCGGATGGACGTGCTCTTCACCGTCTGCTGGCCCACAGGCCACAAGGCCAAGGGAACCGTTCTCGTCGGCGTCATCGATATCAGCGAACGCAAGCGGGCAACGGCGGAACTGCGCAGGAGCGAGGAAAGGTATCGCCGCCTGTTTGAAGCGATGGCCGTCGGCTATCTCGAGGCCGACATGGACCGCGTCGACGACCTGCTGGACGATCTGAGGGCGGCCGGCGTCGAGGATCTTGTCGCGTACATCGACGCACATCCGGAGTTTGTGCGCCGGGCGATCGACGCCATTGTGCTGGTGGATGCCAACGAAATGGCGATCGACCTGTTCGAGGCTGGCTCTCGGGACAACGTGCTCGGCGCGCCGGGCAGGTTCATTCCCCCCGAAGGCGAATGGGCGTTTCGCGAAGCGTTCGTCAGCCGCTATCACAAGCGGAAGCTCGGGCCGCTCGACCTGCAGTTCCGCACGTCTGAAGGAAAGCTGATCGATGTCCGGTTCACGACATGGACGACGCCTGACCGCCCGCGCGGCGAGAACGTGCTGATCAGCCTCCTCGACATCGGGGAACACAAGCGGGCCTATCGGGAACTGGAGGTCAGCGAGCACCGGTATCGCGACCTGTTCAACCACATGCCGATCGCCCTGCTGCAACTCGACATGAGGCCGCTTTTCAGCCGGCTCGCGGCCTTGCGGGCGGACGGTATCGCCGATCTGGCTGCCCATGTCCGGGACAATCCCGATTTCGTGCAGGAGGCCCTGCACCTGCCCCGGATCGAGGACGCGAATGCCGAAGCGTTGCGTCTGTTCGAGGCCGGAAATGTCGACGACATAAGGGGCCCGATCACGTGGGGGTGGAAGGAGAGCCCCGAGACCATCGGCCGGTCGCTTCAGGCCCGGCTGGCCGGCCGGCCATCCTATTCGGAAGAAACGCGCGTCAACACGCTCGCCGGCAATGTCACCGACGTGCTCTATGCCATGTCCTTTCCGGCGGCGCTCATGGATCGGGGGATCAATGTCGTCGGCTTCGTCGACATCAGCGAGCGGAAACGGGCCGACCGTGCCCTCGGCCAGAGCGAGCGCCGCTATCGGGACCTGTTCAACCACATGCCGATCGCGCTGTGGCAATGCGATACGTCAGGGCTCACGGACATGCTGGCGCAACTGAAGGCGGCCGGCGTCACTGACCTCGGCTCCCATTTCGATGCGCATCCCGGGTTTCTGGCGCGCTGCCTGGATGTTGTGACCGTTCAGGAGGTCAACGACGCGACCGTCCGGCTGTGCGGCGGAACCGACCCGGCGGAATTTGCCGGAACGACGGCGGCGCGCTACTGGCACCGCAACCCCGGCCCGTTCCGCCGTTCGATGGAAGCACGCTGGGCGGGGAAGTCCGGGCATGGTGAGGAGACACGCATGCTCGCGCTCGACGGCCGCGAGATCGACGTCGCCTTTTCCATTTCCTATCCGCCCGCCCTGCAGGAGCGCGGCATCACCGTCTTCGCCACGGTTGACATCCATGATCGCAAGCGCGCCGAGGAGCGGCTGCGCCGCGCCCAGGCGGACGTCTCGCACGCCGCCCGAGTCTCGACCCTGGGCGAGTTGACCGCCTCGATCGCGCATGAGGTCAACCAGCCGCTTGCCGCGATCTCGGCCCTCGGCCAGGCCAGCCTGCGCTGGCTGGCGCGCGCCGAGCCGGACCTGCAGGAGGTCGCGGCCCTGGCGGGGCAGATGGTGGCGGACGCCCGCCGGGCGAGCGACATCATCGCCCGCATTCGTGGCATGGCGCTCAAGCGCGACCCGGAACTGGCCCCCCTTCTCATCAACGAGGTGGTGGAGGAGGCGCTGCTGATCGTCCGCCACGAGAGCCAGTCGAAGGCCATCGACATCTCTGTCCGGCTGGGAAGCGATCTGCCGCTGATCCACGGGGACAAGATCCAGCTCCAGCAGGTCGTCATCAATCTCGCGGTGAACGCCATCCAGGCCATGGCCTCGAACACTGCCAGGCCGCGCCGTCTCACCGTTTCCACCGGGCTGAGCGAGGATGGCAGCGTGACGGCGACGGTGTCCGATACCGGCCCGGGAATCGCGGCGACCGATATCGATGACCTGTTCACCGGCTTCTTCACCACCAAGAAGGAGGGCATGGGCATGGGTCTGTCGATCTGCCGTTCGATCGTGCAGAGCCATGACGGAACGATCAGCGCCAGGAATGGCCCCGATGGCGCCTGCTTTGTCGTCCGCCTGCCCCCGGCCCTGCGGCAATGATCATGGCTATGCCTGCGGGCGGATGTCGAGGCGCTCCGCCATGCGCACGAAATCCGCAAGGCTGCGCGCGCCCATCTTTTTCATCGCCGACGCTCGGTACAGTTTCACCGTGATCTCGCTCAGGCCCAGCTCATGCGCAGCCTGCTTGTTCAGCTTGCCGGACGTGACGAGGCCCATCACCTGCTTCTCGCGTGTGGACAGGGTCTCGTAGCACGCCTTGACCTTGCCGAGCTGATCGTCAGCGCTTCTGCGCCGGATGTCGCGGTCAATGGCGATGCCGACCGCATCCAGCAGATCCTGGTCGCGGAACGGTTTGGGCAGGAAGTCCACCGCACCCGCCTTCATCGCACGCACGGACATGGGCACGTCGGCATGCGCCGTGATCATGATGACCGGCAGCCTGATCCCGTGGCCCTGCATGCTGGTCTGGAAATCCAGCCCGCTGACGCCGGGAAGCCGGACGTCGAGCAACAGGCACCCCGGAACATCGTCCACGTCCGCCGCCAGGAACGCCTGGCAGGAGTCGTAAGCCGCCGACCGGATGTCGACCGATCGCAGCACCGCCGCGATGGCATACCGCATGGACGGGTCGTCATCGACGATATGCACCAGGGACCGGACATTCATCATTTCGGCATTACGCGCAGATGGTTCGCCAATGGGAAGATTCATCGAATTCTTATATGCAGTGCCCCGAGTATCAAGATACATGTTCATCAGCATTCCCCTTTACCCACGAATTCCCGGATCACCCTCACGAGTTCGTTCTCGTCGAATGGCTTCTCGAAATAGCTGGCAGCGCCTGCGGACATCGCGCGGTCGCGCAACGATCGATCCGGCAGGGCCGTCATCACGATCACCGGCAGCCCGGGCGACGCGATGCGCAGCCGCTTCTGGAGATCGAGGCCGCTCATGCCCGGCATCTGGATATCGGTCAGGACACAGTCCGGAACCGCCCCGGATGGCTCCCCCAGAAATTCGTTCGCGCTTCCGAACGTCTGAACATCAAACCCCTCGACCCGCAGAAGGCTGGCGAGCCCTTTGCGGACACTTGCGTCATCATCGATGATCGCGATCAGAGGAGAGTTCGGCATTCGGGAAGGTTCCGTTCACTGTCCGGGGATGCGCGCTTGACCCGGCCATAGCGCTCGGTCGTGTCGGCATCGAAATCGTCGGCACCTGCCTGTATGTCGATCGCCCGTGATCCGCGGGCCGATCGCGACAGCCAGTCCGTGGCGCCGCTTCCCGGAACGACACCCGGCGCACCTTCGAACTGGCCGAAGACGGCTCTCTCCCGGTTGGCGCACCGGATGTCGCAGACGAGGGCGCATGCGCGGCCGTGGCCACGGGCCCCGGCTTCGGCAACAGCGACAACCCGTGATCGAGCCAGTCCGGTCCCGATATTCGGCCACTCGGGAAAGGGTGCAGCATCGGGCCCGTCCGGCATTTCCCGCCCCCGAGCCACGTCATGGTGAGCACCGGGAAAGGCAGGATCGCTGCTGTCGAAAACGACCACCTTTAGCTTCGGATCGCTGTCGATGCCGTCCGCCGGCAGACGCAATTCCGCAAGCATCTCCGGGTCATGGAGCGGGATCGGCGGAGTGCTGATCGCGGCGCGCCAACAGGCGGGCCGGGCCTCGGTCACGATCAGGCGCATGGCGGAGGCCGTCATCGGAGTTCTCCAACTGGATTCTCGAAAGCGACCTGGCTGGGGGAGGCCAGGAGCGGTTCGACCCCGGCGCCCGGACACCCCTCCGATGCATCACGCCGTTCTTTCAGCGTGAAGCGACCATGACAGGAAAGCAACTATACGAACGTTTGGTCACCTTTCAGGCGGCTCTATAAAGTTTATTTCGAAGAGATATTCCAATATTTACTTATATAAATATGATTATTTCAATGCGACGCCGCGAAGAACATTCACACTTCATGCTCGCCGCAAAGACACGGCTTGCTGACAGCAAATTGCATCGCCCTGCAAATGCTTGCCCGAGACATCCCCACATCCAATTCCCGTCCGGCGTGCGAACCGTCAAAAGCGCGGGGCGCCAACGAGCATCGCCGCCTATGGATGCGCGCGCGGACCGGCCTCCCCTCCTGATCCGCTTGCCAGCGGTGCCAGGGCCGGTGCGCAGGTCAGAACCTCCGAACGGATCCTTCTTCCAGGCCACCGCACAAACATTGGGGCCTCTTTCTTGTGAGCACTCAGCGTCAAAGTGAGAGTTCTCCCGGACCAGAGGACATTGGAATATGTCACGCGTTCAAGACCCTGGTCATGATACGGCCCGGACGGTTCTGTTCTCGGCGACCCCTGCAGTAACTTCCTCTCTGAAGGGGGGGATTTCGACCACTGGTCGCCAAGATCGCTCGCTCCGTCAACCTGCACGCCAATCTTCGTGCGGTTCCGGCGGCTGTTCGCGCTGCTGGATTGCCGGCAGCGGCCGGGCGATGTGCGCGATGACGGACTTCCCGCGCGCGTGTCGTGGGGGATGACCGCGAGAATGAGCGGCAAATCCGGAGTTGCACCCCGGCCCGCGCGCTGGAGGCTTGCTTTCGCACCCCCGCCGGGGACACCTTCTGGTACAGGCGATGCCTCCACCGCAGCGCCGGAAAGGACAGCATGACCCGTCTCGCCAGCCGTCCAGCCAGCCTCGCCTGCCTCATCCTGCTCTGGCTCGCGGGCTGGGGCCCGGGGCCCGCCCAGTCGCAGCCCGCGGGATATGTCGGCTCGCAGGCCTGTGCCGGCTGCCACGCCGACGCCATGCAGGCCTGGGCCGATTCACATCACGCCCTCGCATGGACCCTGCCCGACGATGGCCACCTGCTGGCCGATTTCGATGACAGCAGCTTCACCCTGGGCGACATGTCGGTGCGCTTCCGCACCGCGCCGGACGGCACGCGACACATCGAGGTCACCGAGCTTGACGGGCGCAGCACCGATTACCCGCTGCACTCCGTGGTGGGGATCGCGCCGCTGCAGCAATACCTGGTGGAGACCGGGCCGGGCCGGCTGCAATCCTTCGACGTGGTCTGGGATACCGAGCGAAGACAGTGGTTTCACCTCTACCCCGATACCCGCCTGCCGCCCGACGACGGCCTGCACTGGACCGGCCCCTACAAGACCTGGAACAGCCGCTGCGCCACCTGTCACGCCACCGGGTTCGCAACGAATTACGATGCCCGCGCGCAGTCCTACGCCTCCACCGCGGCGGAAATCGGCGTGGGCTGCGAGGCCTGCCACGGCCCCGGCGCAGACCATCTGGCCTGGGCGCAGACCCCGGCCGCGCCAGCCCCCGCCACCCACGGGTTCAGCGCCGATCTCTCCACCAGCGCGGGGCTGATCCAGCAATGCGCCGGCTGCCACTCGCGCCGCGAGGCGTTCCTCGACGGCAATCCCCTGCCCGGCACGCCCTACAGTGACGCCTACAGCCTGGCCCTGCTGCGCCCGGGCCTCTACGAGGCCGATGGCCAGATCCTCGACGAGGTCTATGTCTACGGCTCCTTCCTCCAGTCGAAGATGTACGCCGCCGGGGTGGATTGCGCGAATTGCCATGAGCCGCATTCCGCCCGCCTGCGGGCCGAGGGCAACGCCCTGTGCACCCAGTGCCACGCGCCGGACGCCAACGCGGATTTCCCCCGGGCCGGCCGGGCCACCTACGACAGCCCCGAACATCATCACCACGCGCCCGGCACGCCCGGCGCCCAGTGCCGCAGCTGCCACATGACCGAGCGGGTCTACATGGGCAATGACTGGCGGACGGACCATTCCTTCCGCATCCCGCGCCCGGACCTCGCCGCCACCACCGGCGCGCCGGACGCCTGCACCACCTGCCACGCGGACCGCTCGGCGGACTGGGCGGCCACGCGCATCGCAGAATGGTTCCCCGACGAGAGCCACCGCGGCCCGCATTACGGCGAGGTGCTGGCCCGCGGCAGGGCGAACCCCGCCGCAGCACACGCCGAGCTGTCGCTGCTGGCGCGTGACGCGGACATGCCGGGCATCGTGCGCGCCACGGCGCTCTGGCTGCTGGAACAGTCGGAGTCCGAGGAGGACGCTACCGCCCTCGCCGGCCTGCTCGACGATCCGGACCCGGTGGTGCGCGAGGCCGCCGTCGGTGTGCAGCGCCTCGCCCCGCCGCAGGTGCGCGTCCAGCGGGTGATCGGGCTGCTGGGAGATCCGTCACGCGCAGTGCGCATCGCCGCGGCGCGCGAGATGATGAACGCTCCGATCGCCCGTCTCCCGCCCCGCTACGCCGGGCAGCTGCGCCGCGCGATGGGCGAATGGCAGGAGGCGCTCGGCAGCCGGCTGGACTTCCCGGAAACCCACCTGCAGCTCGGCGGCATGGCGCTGACCAGGCGCAACCTGCCGGCCGCGGCACAGGCTTTCCGTTCGGTGGTGGCGCTCGATCCGCAGCGCGTGGATGCCTGGGTGATGCTGGCCCGCATCGCGGCGGCGACCGAGGGCGAGGCCGCGGCCATCGCCACGCTGAACGAAGCGCTTCAGGCCGCGCCCGGCAACCTCACGCTGCTCTCGATGCGCGCCGAGCTGACCGGGCAGGCCCCGAACCTGCTGCCGCCCCCGCCGCAGTGACCCGACGCCGGCGCGCGCCGCACACGCCGGTTCACACCGGAAGGAGGGACCGGACCTCGCGCAGCCTTCTGTGCGGGGTTTGCACGGGCCCTGCGCGGCCGGCACATGGCTTACGCACGGCGGGTTTCCACCGGGGCGGCCAAGGCTGTTATCCCCTCGACCCGAAAGGCCAGCTCCGCCTGTCGTCCGCGACCGGCGCGGTGAGGGCAACGTAGAGGAAGGCCCCGGCCAGCCCCACATGCTCGAAGAACCCGTTCGTGGCCATGCTCCGCGCCGGGCCGCTCTCCATCTCCCAGAAACGCAGGGCCATCAGCGTGGCGGCAAGGGTGAAGGCGGCAAGGGCCAGCGCCGCGATCCGGCGGCCGTATCCGCTGACCACCATCGCCGAGGCGACCAGCTCGAAGCCGATCACCCCCACGGCGAAGAGCGGCGCCGGCGTCAGCCCGAAATGCGTCATCTCGGCCAGGGCCCCGGGGAAATCGGCGATCTTGGTCAGCGGGCCCTGGATGTAGGCGGCGCAAAGCGCCAGCAGGCAGAGCCTGCGCGCGACACGCAGGCGCGCGGGGGCGGACGAGAGCGGCATCATCGGAAATCCTTGTCAGAAGTGGCCACGCGCGAAGGCGCGCCGGAGGGACTGCCCGGGCGCGGCAGGCATGATTGCGCCTTCACCGCACGGGGCTTCGGCAGGCATCGGCCCCCACGGACGGGGGCCTGCCGGGCATGGCCCGCGGCGGCCCGGACGGGTGCTGCGCCGGGGTCAGCCCGCGTTGCGGTCCGACACCCCGGGGGCGGAACGGCCCTTTTCCGCCGGGCCGTGGGCGCTGGGAAGCTCGCCGAACAGGTGCCGCATCGAGGCACGCGAGTGGCCCTCGCTCTCGGCGGAGGTCTTCGAGGTCACCCAGCGGACCGCGGGCATCGCCTGTTCCCCGATCAGGATGCCCAGCAGCCCGACCAGCGCAACCACCGGCGGAGCCGGGGAGCGCACCTGAAGCAGGCTGTAGATGACACCGACCAACAGGCCGCACGCGAGGGAGATGAGGTAGATCTTCATGGGTGGATTCCGGAAAGGCCCGTTTCGGACAGGCGGTTGCGGGAGGGAGAGGCGGTCAGGATGCGGCCGTCGCCGGGTCGGATATTGCGGGATCGCGACATTTTCGGAACGAACGCCGCATCGCGCGTCAACCGGGCTTCGCGGGCAGCGGACGGGCCAGGAACGGATGGCGCATGATCGCCAGCGTGGCCCCCAGCACGATCAGGCCCGCGAGCAGCAGCGGAACCACCAGCCCGGCGATCCGCATCAGCCCCGCCCCGATGAAGGCCCCGGCGAACATGGCCACCACGGCGCCGATGCGGCGGCGCAGGTTCGGGTCCGCGCCGCCGGCCAACGAACTGTCGGCCGCGAGCCCGGTCAGCGTGAGGGTGAGCACCGTGGTGGTGAGATCGGCAACCCCGAGCCGCCGGATGGTGGCGTTGCGAAAGCCCATCGCGAAGCCGAGACAGGCGATCGCCGCCAGCAGGAGGCCGCCCTCCGGCCCGCTGCGCAGCACCAGCCCGCCGTCACCCGCCCAGAAGCAGGACGCGGCAGCGGCCCAGATCGGCCCCGTCTCGGCGAGCGCGGAGAACAGCAGCCAGCGTCGGGGCGGCTGCGCGCGATACCGATTGGCCAGGCAGCCCGACAGCGTAGCCCCGACGAGAAACGCCAGCAGCGCCATGGCGAGGGACAGGGGCGCGAACCGGCTCTCCCCCGCCGCCGCGAACCCCAGGAACACCACGTTCCCGGTCATGTTCGCGGTGAAGACATTGCCCAGCCCCAGAACGCTGATCGCGTCGATCATGCCCGTGGTGGCGGACAACAGCAGCAGGAATCCCGGCAGGGGCGAGGGCATCGGTGGGGCAGTCTGGTCCGGCATGGCTGGGATCGGTCTCCTCAACAGGCCGGGCCCGGCGCAGGAGCGACACTGCCCTGCCCGGCCACGGATCAACGCCACCCTGCCCGCAGCGCCGTTCCGGGGCTTGTCGAAACGGCGCATTTGCGCGAGCTGCCTGTCACGAGATGCGCAGGATGGCTCTCCGCCCTCGCGCGGCTTTCGCCGCGAGGGGCATGTTGGCGGGCGTTGTGTGTCTCCTGGCTTGGAGAACAGTCTGACCCCGGAAGGCGGACGTTTCAGGGGAGCAGGTGCGCCTCATTGCCTGGTTCGCGCCTGACGCCCCGCAGGTATATTGATGCGCGCCACAGGCCAATGTTAGTCTGATGATGATCATGACTCACGAAATCGGGATCAGGAAAGGGGCTGGACGTCATGAATTTTGATGGACGCATCCTCTCCGGCGTGGGGGTGCTGGCGGCTGTGGTGGAACGTGGCACCTTCGCCAGCGCAAGCGAAATGCTTGGACTGACGCCGTCCGGCGTTAGTCGGGCGATCTCCCGCCTGGAGGACCGCTTGGGCATCCGACTGTTCGACAGGACCACGCGATCTCTTCACCTGACCGACGAAGGAGCCCGCTTTTACGAGGCTGTTGTTGCCCATCTCGAAGGAATCGAGGAGGCAGCCGCGATTGCGTCCGGCGCGGCGCGCACTGTCCGCGGGCGCCTGAGGGTGAACGTCGATCCGTTTTTCTCCGGCCTGGTCCTGGCGCCGAACCTGCGCAGGTTCACGGAATTGTATCCGGAACTCCAGATCGAAATCCACACGCGCGAGAGCGTCGGCGACCTAGTGTCGGAAGGGATGGATGTTGCCGTACGCTTTGGCCCGCAACCGTCCTCATCGCTCATTTCGCGCCTCCTGCTGGAGACGCGCATTCTGACGGTTGCAGCGCCATCGTATCTCGCCTCTTACGGAAAGCCAAAACGACCTGAAGATCTGTCAGGCCATGCCTGCATTCAGTTTCGAGATCCGCAGACAGGGCGGCCGTTTGATTGGGAGTTCCAGCGCGGGAAGACGATCCTGCCCGTGCATACGGGGGGTCCATTGCTGTTGACCGACGTCAACACGATGCTTCAGGCCTGCCTGGCCGGCTGCGGCGTAGCTCAGGTCATGTCCCTCGGCGTGCAGCATTTGATTGCGGGCGGACACCTTATGGAGCTCTTCCCGGATTGGCCGGGCGAGACCTTTCCCCTCTACGCAATCCATCCATCTCGGCGCCATCCTGCCGCCAAGGTTCGTGCATTCCTGGATTTTTGCGCGGAACTGGGAGAGAAAGCGCCAAAATAGATTGCGAACCGAAATGGCCCATCCCGTTATCATGGTGTTTTCAAACATCAGATTTACCCTTATCTCTCCTATAATGAGACGCTCATAACCTCTATCTTCGAAAATATACGGAGAATGTTCCTGTGCTCTGCGGTACATTACTGGTAAAATTTGCATCTGCCGTCGATCTGCAACGCTGGCCAAGGCGCTGATCGACGCACCGGGGCCGGGAAATCTGGGGTGCCCGCTCGGCTCGCTGGTCGGCGACCTTGCCAATCGGCCGGCGCAGCGCGCCATGCCTGCGCAGGGCTTCACTCACTGGTGCGCGATCTTCGCCGATGGTTTCGTCCGCGTGCGGGGCCCTGGCCGGCTGCGTGACATGATCGATCCGAAGCATCCCGCCATCATGTGCCGCGCGGCCCTTCAGGGCGGGCCGTTTCTGGCCCAGGCGGAGCAAGCAACCCGCCCACTGACGCTCGCACTGGAGATGGCGTTCGCGCAGGGTGCGGCAAAGGCGCCGTGACCGGCTATGGCGTCGGATCGCCCCTCACTCGAGCATCGGCGCCTTCCGTCGCGCGGATGTGCTCATCAGGTTTCGCCATGGCGGATCCGTTTTTCGAGCGCCTTGTTTCGTGACGTGTCAGCACGACTAACCAGACACTTCGTCACTAAGCGCATCAATCAGCCTCTGGCATGTTGGGTCAAACCCATTCCGGAGATTAAAATGTCTGAACACACTCAAAGCGAAAGCTATGAGACGGCAGTTCCGTCAACGGCTTTCATCGGGGAGATCAAGCGGCGTTCGCCTCTTGCCGAAGCGCTTGCCGTCATCGCGCTCTCACTTGGAACATTCGCTTTCGTCAGCACGGAGCTGATGCCCATCGGCATCCTTCCCCAGATGGCGGAAGGCGTCGGCGTATCCCTCGGGCAGGCCGGGTTCCTGGTGACTGGTTTCGCGTTGCTCGTGGCAATCGCGGCCACACCGTTGACGGCGGCCACCCGCCACTGGAACCGCAAATGGCTGATGCTCAGCCTTCTGCTCGCCTGCACGCTCGGCAACGTGCTGACATGCTTTGCAGAAAGCTATGCCGTGCTGCTCGCAAGCCGGCTTGTCGTTGCGGCCGCCATCGGCATCTTCTGGTCGACAGCGGCGAGCATGGCAGTGCGCATCGTCCCCCAAAAGCATGCCGTTCGCGCCACATCGGCGGTCTATGGCGGCTTGGCCCTCGCCTCCGTGCTGGGCATCCCCGCCGGCACATTTCTGGGCAATTACGCCGGCTGGCGCGTTGTTTTCGTCGCGCTGGCGGTCCTCTCCTTCGCCGTTTTCATCAAGATGTGGCTGACCCTGCCTGATCTTGCGGCACGTCACGACGGCAAGCACAGCACCGTGTCAGAGGCATGGCGCGAGCGCCCCCTGCGCGCGGCGGTCTATGTGACGGCACTCATCATGATGGCGAATTTCCTCGCCTTCACCTACATTGCGCCGTTCCTTGAGCAGATCACGGGCTTTCAGACATCGTGGATCGGCGGCCTGCTGCTGGCCTACGGTGCCGCAGGTCTCATCGGCAATTTCGGCATCGCTCCGATCATGGCCTACGGCTATCGGCCGACGCTGTTCGTGACGATGAGCGTCCTGATCGCCAGCCTCGCCGCACTCGGCTTTGCCGGCACGAACCATGTGCTTGTGGTCGCTCTTCTCCTGATATGGGGCACGGCCTACACCGCCCTGCCGGTGCTCATGCAGACCTGGGTGTTCAAGGCCGCCGCCCATCTGAACGGACCCGAGGCGCCGTCTTCGCTCTACGTCTCCGCCTATAACGGCGCAATCGCGGCCGGAGCCCTGATTGGAGGCGTGATCGTCGACCACGCGGGACCTTGGTCGATCATGCCGATCTCGGCACTCCTCGGCATTCCCGCCTTGCTGATTGCGCTGAAACACGCCCCGAAATGACTCGGCGTATTCCAGAATTCCAATCCTCAGGGAGACCTTCTTTGTCACGCACATTCCTCACCGGACCCGCCATACGACGGCGCCGGGCCCGACGCGCTTGCCATGAAACCACTCGCCGACGCCCAATCTCAAACCGGCAGGCTTGCGTTATGAACGAGGGACGTTCCGGGGTGCGGTCAGTCAGACTGCTGACATTTCTGGTGAGCAGGTCAGCGGAGGGAACCGGGCGGCCTCAGCGGCTCGTGCCGCCGATCGCTGTCTTCTGACAGCTGCTTTTGCGGGTCGAACGACGAAGCCCCCGGCGGGGTATCGCCGGGGGCTTCGTGGAGGTTTTCTGGTTGCGGGGGCAGGATTTGAACCTGCGGCCTTCAGGTTATGAGCCTGACGAGCTACCGGGCTGCTCCACCCCGCGGTGTTTGATGTATCGTGAGGAGAGGGAATGAGGATGTATTGGTCTGGCGGCGACCTACTCTCCCACGTCTTGAGACGCAGTACCATTGGCGCGGCGGGTCTTATCGGCCGAGTTCGGGAAGGGATCGGGAGTTTACCTCGCGCTGTGACCACCAGACCTTCGGGGGAGCCGTTTTGGCGGGCTCCTCGGAAGGTCTGGCCGTCCTGGCCTTTTGGGCCTGGACAGTGAGACGCATTTTTGCCCTTTCGGGCGTCTTTCCAAGTCTTTGTGTATCTGACCTGAGTTGGGATCGGTTGTCTTGCGACTACCGGATCGGTTCAAGCCAATCGGGCGATTAGTACTGGTCAACTGAATGCATTGCTGCACTTACATCTCCAGCCTATCGACGTGGTGGTCTTCCACGGCCCTGATAGGGAGACCTTGTTTTGAGGGGGGCTTCCCGCTTAGATGCCTTCAGCGGTTATCCTGTCCGTACATAGCTACCCAGCACTGCCCTTGGCAGGACAACTGGTCCACCAGTGGTACGTCCACCCCGGTCCTCTCGTACTAGGGGCAGCTCCTCTCAAGTCTCCTACACCCACGGCAGATAGGGACCGAACTGTCTCACGACGTTCTAAACCCAGCTCACGTACCTCTTTAAATGGCGAACAGCCATACCCTTGGGACCTGCTCCAGCCCCAGGATGAGATGAGCCGACATCGAGGTGCCAAACGATGCCGTCGATATGGACTCTTGGGCATCATCAGCCTGTTATCCCCAGCGTACCTTTTATCCGTTGAGCGATGGCCCTTCCACTCGGGACCACCGGATCACTATGGCCGACTTTCGTCTCTGCTCGACTTGTCAGTCTCGCAGTCAGGCGGGCTTATGCCATTGCACTCAGCGAACGATTTCCGACCGTTCTGAGCCCACCATCGCGCGCCTCCGTTACTCTTTGGGAGGCGACCGCCCCAGTCAAACTACCCGCCACACAGGGTCCCGGATCCGGATGACGGACCGCGGTTAGACGCCAAACAGGACAAGGGTGGTATCTCAAGGGAGGCTCCACGAGGACTAGCGTCCCCGCTTCAAAGCCTACCACCTATCCTGCACATGACATGTCTGGCGCCAGTGTGAAGCTGTAGTAAAGGTGCATGGGGTCTTTCCGTCTGACCGCGGGAACCCCGCATCTTCACGGGGAATTCAATTTCGCTGAGTCTACGTTGGAGACAGCGGGGAAATCGTTACGCCATTCGTGCAGGTCGGAACTTACCCGACAAGGAATTTCGCTACCTTAGGACCGTTATAGTTACGGCCGCCGTTTACCGGGGCTTCAATTCAGTGCTTGCACACCTCCTTTTAACCTTCCGGCACCGGGCAGGCGTCAGACCCTATACGTCGCCTTGCGGCTTCGCAGAGCCCTGTGTTTTTAGTAAACAGTCGCTACCCCCTGGTCTGTGCCCCCCGCCCATGGTTGCCCACGGACGGGGCCTCCTTCTCCCGAAGTTACGGAGGCATTTTGCCGAGTTCCTTCAACGTAGTTCTCTCAAGCGCCTTGGTATACTCTACCAGTCCACCTGTGTCGGTTTAGGGTACGATCTCACGGAGGGCTATTTCCAGGAACCGCTCAGCAGCCATCCCAATCCGATAAGGGATAACTACCTCTGCGATCCGTCACATCCTCCTGGCCCAGGAATATTAACCTGGTTCCCATCGACTACGCCTTTCGGCCTCGCCTTAGGGGTCGGCTCACCCTGCTCAGATTAACTTTAAGCAGGAACCCTTGGACTTTCGGCGAGAGGGTCTCTCACCCTCTTTGTCGCTACTCATGTCAGCATTCTCACTTCTCTGCGCTCCAGGATAGGTCACCCACACCCTTCGCCGCACAGAGAACGCTCCGCTACCGCGCATTGCTGCACCCAAAGCTTCGGCTCGTGGCTTGAGCCCCGTTACATCTTCGCCGCAAGACAGCTTATCTAGACCAGTGAGCTGTTACGCTTTCTTTAAATGATGGCTGCTTCTAAGCCAACATCCTGGTTGTTTTGGCCGTCTCACATGCTTTCCCACTTAGCCACGAATTAGGGGCCTTAGCTGTTGGTCAGGGCTGTTTCCCTTTTCACACCGGACCTTAGCACCCGATGTGTGTCTGCCAGATAGTACTCTCTGGTATTCGGAGTTTGGTTAGGATCAGTAAGTCTGTGGGACCCCATTACCCATCCAGTGCTCTACCCCCAGAGGTATTCGTCTGACGCTCTACCTAAATAGATTTCGCGGAGAACCAGCTATATCCGAGTTTGATTGGCCTTTCACCCCTAGGCACAAGTCATCCCGATCCTTTTCAACGGATGTGGGTTCGGTCCTCCAGTGCGTGTTACCGCACCTTCAACCTGCTCATGCCTAGATCACCCGGTTTCGGGTCTGATCCCACGAACTCATGCGCCCTATTCAGACTCGCTTTCGCTGCGCCTACACCTAACGGCTTAAGCTTGCTCGTGAGACCAAGTCGCTGACCCATTATACAAAAGGTACGCCGTCACTTGCGCTCCGGCTGTTTGTAGGCGTTCGGTTTCAGGTACTGTTTCACTCCCCTCGTCGGGGTGCTTTTCACCTTTCCCTCACGGTACTGGTTCGCTATCGGT
>NZ_CP040819.1:545000-586520 GCF_005887635.2 Paroceanicella profunda
GCCGCCCAGGCGGTGGAAAAGTTTCAGCCGGGGGTCGCGGGCCTTCAGGATCCGGGCGCGCAGGCGCAGCGCGCCGGGCGCGTCATGTGCGAGGATCAGCCCCTTGTTGGCGCTGATGAACAGGCCCAGGGCCACCCTGCGGCGCAGCGGCCCGGCCAGCAGCCGGGCCAGGGCCAGCGTGGCGCAGAAGCCGCTGAGGATCAGCCCGTCGCGCAGGGCGTAGGCGGCCAGGCGAAACGGCCCTGCAGTCATGTCCTGCCCTCCGGGAAGCCGCAGCGGGCGCGGCCAGACACGCCGCCGGCGGCGGCCGGCCAGATGTAGAGCCCGCGCCCGGGCGTGGCAAGGGCCGGGCGCGCAGGCCCCGGCTCCTGCCGGGAGGTCACTTCACGCCGGCTTCGGCCTTGATGGCGGCCACGTCGTCGGCCGACATCTCGCCCAGGGTCTCGATCTCGCCGCCGGTGATCTTCCACAGGCGGAAGGGGCCGGTGATGTCGCCGTTGGCATCGAAGGTCACCGGGCCGATCACGCCTTCATAGCGGATGGGCTTGCCCTGCTTGATGAGGTCGAGCGCATGGGCGAACTGCTCCGGCCCGGCGTAGATCGGCTCTCCGCCCTCGGCGACAACCTGCGGAATCGCGGCCTTGATCGCCTGCGGATCGGCGGAGCCGGCCTGCGCGATGGCGAGGCCGACGATGGCGCCGGCGTCGTAGGAGCGGTCGGCCGCGGGCGCGCTCGGCTCGATGCCGCCGGAGAAATCCTTGTAGGTCGCGTAGAAATACTCTGTGGATTCGGTGGGGCTGGTGCCCGAGGAGGTGCCGTAGGCATTCTCGAGGTATTTCGCGCCCACGGCCTCGATGAAATCGGAGGAGTTCATGCCGTCGTTGAGCAGGAAGGTCTGCGGCCCGCCCTGCGAGATCCAGGCCCGGGCGATGGTCGCACCGTCCACCGGGTAGGAGATGAGGTAGAGCGCCTCGGGGTCTCCGGCCATGGCGGCGGAGGCCTCGGCGGTATAGCTCGCCTGCTTCTCGTTATAGGGGGTGACGGAGGTGATGGTGCCGCCGAGCGCCTTGTAGGTCGCGGCGAATTCCTGCGCCATGTTCACGCCGAAATCATTGTTCACGTTGATGATGGCGAGTTTGGTGAGGCCGCGGTCCATCGCGTATTTCGCCGCCGCGGTGCCCTGCAGGGCGTCGGAGGTGATGGTGCGGAAGAACAGCCCGTTGGTCTTGCCCTGGCGGGCGAGCGCGGTGAGCGTGGGCGAGGAGGAGGCGGGCGAGACCTGCACCACGCCGGCAGGCGCGGTGACGGAGGTGAGGATCGGCAGCGACACCGAGGAGATGATGCCGCCGATGATCACCGGCACCTTCTTGATGTTCACCAGCTGGGTGGCCTGGTCCACGGCCACGTTGCCCTGGCTCTGGCTGTCGCGGGTGTCGGCGAGCAGGGTGCAGCCGTTCACGCCGCCGGCCTCGTTGAGGTCGCGGAACGCCATCTCCACGGATTTCGCACCTGCCTGGCCGTACTGGCCGGCCGGGCCGGTGAGCTCGAGCACGAGGCCCACGGTCACGTCGCAGGCCCGCGCGGCCGAAACGCCGGTGAGGCTCATCGCGGTGGCGAGGGCACAGGCCGCGACGGAGGCGGCCGCTGAGGTTCTGATCATCGTCGTTCCCTTTTCCACTGGGGCGGGGTGTCTGCGCACCCCCTTGCGGAGGGCGCGGCTGCGCCTCCCTGTTGAGACTGTCCGGTCAGGCCGGTTTCTGCGGGCGCTTGCGCTGCGCCCTTGAGCGGAGGGGCCACGGGGGCCGCCCCCTCCCCGATCCAGGTTTCCCGGACGAAGAGCCAGGCCGCGCCGCAGGGGGCGTCGGCGCAAGGTGCGAGAACCGCGGAGGCACGGCGCGGGCCCGGCGCGCCCGGCCCCTCCTGCCGTTCCAGGTATGTCAGCAGCGCCACCTTCGGGCCGTTCCACACCAGCGCGATGTCCTCCGCCCGGATGGCATATCCCGCCGGCCGGCACCCCCGCGCGGCGGCGAGGCTGGCGCGCAGGGCCGCGTGGTCCTGCACCCCGCCATCCGGCGCGATGCGGCGGAAGTCCGGCGCGAAGGCGGCGAGGGCCCGGGCGAGATCCGCCTGCGGCGCGCGGCCGGTGAACCATTCCGCGAAGAAGGCATGGCGGGCGGCGATCTCCGCCCGCGCGCAATCCGGGAAGGGCGCGGCCGCGGTCATCAGTGCGGCGCGTCGTTGAGGTTGTATTTCATGATGCTGCCGTGGCGGCCGTGGCGGTCCCGCTCCAGCGAGTAGACGTCGCCCTGCAGCGGCCTGCGCCGGCCCAGCACGGCGGCGATGGCGGCGCGTTCCGCCGCGCTCAGCCGCAGCGACATCACCGCGAGGTTCCCCGCCAGATGCGCCCGGTTGCGCGCCCCCACGATCACCGCCGCCACGCCCGGCAGGTCCAGCATGTACGCGCTCGCCACGGTGGCGATGTCGGTGCCATGCGCCTGCGCCACGGATTTCAGCACGCGCAGGATGTCCTGGAACAGCTCCCAGCCGCCGATGTCCTCGATGATGAGCTTGTACTTGGTGAGCGAGCGGTTCTCCAGCGGCTCCGCCGGTTCCGCCACGCCCAGCCAGCGCTCGGAGAGGAAGCCCCCCGCCACCGTGCCGTAGCACAGCAGCGAGAAGCCGTGCTCTGCCGCCAGCGCGGTGAGGCGCTTCTCCGGCCGCGCGTCCAGCACCGAGTACTGCACTTGCGCGGAGGCGACGGGCACGCCGGCCAGGCACATGGCGCGCAGGTGGTCGGTGTCGAAATTGGTCACGCCGAGGGTGCGGATCTTGCCCTCCGCGCGCAGCTCGGCCAGCCAGCAGGCGATCTCCAGCCAGCCCGGGGCGTTGTAATCCCACCAGTGGAACTGCACCAGGTCCAGCCGCTCCATGCCCAGCCGCTCCAGCGAGCGCTCGATCAGCCCGGCGATATAGGCCCGGTCGGCGGAGAACAGGCGCGAGAGGTCCGGCACCATCTTGGTGTGCACCCGGATGCGCGCCAGCGCCTCCGCGCCGCGGCGGTTCGCGTATTCGGTGCGGAAGCGGCCGATCAGCTCCTCCACGCCGGTGTAGATGTCCGCGCAGTCGAAGGTGGTGATGCCGGCATCGGCGAAGGCGATCATGTCCTCCACCGCCCGGGCCCCGTCGATGGCGCCGTGCCCGCCCGCCAGCTGCCAGCCGCCGCGGATGACGCGGGAGATCTCGTGCCCGGGCGCGAGCCGGAAGCGGGTGTCGGGCAACAGGTCGGGCAGGGTCATGTGTCGGACTTCTCGGCAAGGGGAACGGCGGTGGTCTCGGCATGGCTGAAGCGCCGGATGCCGGTGCGGGTGATGCGCAGGTGCGAGGGGCAGTTCGGGTCCGGGCAGGCCACCTCGGCGTCCGTGGACATCCAGTCGTGCGGATGGGTCACGCGTTGCTTGGCCGCCAGCAGCGGCAGCACCGCGGCCAGCGAGTAGATGGAAAAGCCCTGCCCCGGCGGCAGGTGCAGCATCTCGCCGCGCAGCTCGAAATGGTCTCCCGGCGTCGCGCCGCAGTAGAGATGCGCGCTCTCCGGGGCCACCACCTCCACGCGCAGGTCGTAGAGCTCGAAACTGTCGTCGCTCATGCGGTTTCCTCCGTGAGATGCCGGCGCATGATGGTGAAGGCGCGGCCGATGTCCGCGCGCAGCGCCGCGCGGGCGGCCACGGCGTCGCGCGCGGCGATGGCCTCGGTGATCTCGCGGTGGAAATGCGTGGCGGAACCGTCCACCTCCGGCGCGTAGTGGCGCGCGGAGACGCGCAGGTAGGGGCCGGACTGCAGCCACAGGCTTTCGATGATCGGCAGCAGCACCTCGGAACCGGCGGCGCGGTAGATGGTGAAATGGAAGGCGTGGTTGAGGTCCGCCGCCTCGCCGGACACCTCCTGGTCCCGGATCGCGAGCACGGCGTCGCAGGCATCCGTCAGCTCGCGCAGCCTGTCGATCTCCTGCGCGCCGATGCGGCTCATGGCCAGCCCCAGCACCTCCGCCTCGATCAGCGCGCGGGCGCGGGCCAGGTCCTCCAGCCGCGCGCGGGTGATGAGCGGCACGCGCACCGAGCGGTTCGCCATCGGCTCCAGCGCCTGCTCGGAAATCAGCCGCGCCAGCGCCTCGCGCACCGGCATGGTCGAGGTGCCCAGCCGTTCCGAGAGATCGACGATGCGCAGCACCTCGCCGGGGTCGAACAGCCCCTGGATGAGCGAGCGGCGCAGCTCCGTGTACACCCCGTCCTGCACCGTGCGCCGCCCCACCGGGCTGAGCGGCTCCCGCCCCGGTGCGGGCGGCGCGTCGCCCGGCAGATCCTTCCTGCGTGGCATGGTTCGGCTGGCCTCCCTCTCCAGGTGCGGCGCCGCCCCGGGGCCCCGCTTCAGGAAAGACTTTACATACCGGTTTGATTTGTGATCAAGATTATTTTGATCAAACATCAAACAAAGTAAAAGCCAGATGACACAGGGATCCGACACCCCGCGCCCCGGGCGCCGCCCGACATGACCGCGCCCGTGCTGGAGGCCCGGGACGTGGTGCGGCATTTCGGCGGCAACCGGGCGGTGGACGGCATGTCCCTCACCCTGGGCGCGGGAGAGATCGTCGGGCTGATCGGGCCGAACGGGGCGGGCAAGACCACGCTGTTCAACCTGATCGCCGGCAGCCTGAAGCCCGACAGTGGCGAGATCCTGCTCGGCGCCACGCCCCTGCACCGGCTGCCGGCCACGGCGCGCATCGGGGCCGGGCTGGGGCGGACCTTCCAGATCCCCCGCCCCTTCGCCGGAATGACCGTGCTGGAAAACGTGCTCGCCGCCGTGCAGGGCCAGAGCGGCGAGACCGTCGCGATGAACTTCCTGCGCCCCGGCCGGGTGCGGGCGGAGGAGCGCCGGGCCACCGCGCGGGCGCTGGAGCTGATCGAGTTCGTCACCCTCTCGCATCTCGCGCATGAGCCGGCGCGGGTGCTCTCGGGCGGGCAGCGCAAGCTCCTGGAGCTCGCGCGCGCCATGATCGCCGAGCCCTCCGTGCTGCTGCTCGACGAGCCCGCCGCCGGCGTGAACCCCGCCCTGCTGGAGGTGATCATCGAGCGCATCCTCGAGATCAACCGCCGCGGCGTCACCGTGCTGCTCATCGAGCACAACATGGACATGATCGCCCGGCTCTGCGGGCGCATCGTGGTGATGGCGGCGGGCCGCGAGCTGGCCGCCGGCACGCCGGCCCAGATCCTCGCCAACCGCGAGGTGATCGAGGCCTATCTGGGCGAGGTGGGCGCATGACCCCGCTCTCCACCGCCGCCCTCGTCGCCGGATACGAGCGCGACCTGCCGATCATCAAGGGCATCGACTTCACCCTCGCCCCGGGCGGTTTCGTGGCCGTGCTGGGGCCGAACGGCGCCGGCAAGTCCACCTTCGTGAAGGCGATCGCCGGGCTGGTTCCGGTGCACTCCGGCGCGCTGGCGCTGCGCGGCGCGAACGTGACCGGCCTTCCCCCGCACGCGCTGCTGCGCCGCGGCCTCGCCTTCGTGCCGCAGACCGAGAACATCTTCGCCACCATGACCATCCGGGAGAACCTGCAGCTCGCCGCCGCCGTGCTGCCCCGCCCCGCCCGGGCCGGGCGCATCGGAGCGATGCTGGAGATGTTCCCGGACCTCGGCCACCGACCCGGCGCGCTCGCGGGCGGGCTCTCGGGCGGGCAGCGGCAAATGCTTGCCATCGCCCGCGCCCTGCTGGTGGAGCCGCAGGTGCTGATCCTCGACGAGCCTTCCGCCGGCCTCTCGCCCAAGGCGGTCTCGGAGGTGTTCGAGACGCTGGTGCGCATCAACGCCGCCGGCACGCCCATCCTGCTGGTGGAGCAGAACGTGCGCGCGGCGCTGAAGGTGGCCGCGCGCGCGGTGATCCTTGTCGACGGCAGGCTGCGCCATGATGCGCCGGCGGCCGAACTGGCGGCAGACCCCGAGATCGGCGCGCTGTTCCTCGGCGCGGGGCATGGCGGGAGAGCACGCGCATGATGATACCGCAGATCCTGCTCGAGGGCGCGCTCACCGGGGCGCTGATCGGGCTCGGGGCCATCGGCCTCACCCTCACCTATTCCATCCTGCGCTTCGCGAATTTCGCCCATGGCGAGCTGCTCACCTGGGGGGCCTATCTCTCGCTCAGCGTGGCGGGGCTGATCGGGGCGGCCACGGGCGCGCACCTGCCGCCGCTCGATCCGTTCAGCTTCACCTGGGCGCTGCCGGTGGCCGGGCTCATCGCCATGCTGCTCACCGCGGCCCTGGCGCTGGCGGTGGACGCGGTGCTGTTCGGCCGGCTGCGCGG
Source organism: Paroceanicella profunda (assembly GCF_005887635.2). Taxonomy (GTDB): domain Bacteria; phylum Pseudomonadota; class Alphaproteobacteria; order Rhodobacterales; family Rhodobacteraceae; genus Paroceanicella; species Paroceanicella profunda. Next base: position 551,352 of record NZ_CP040819.1, read on the forward strand.
GCGCGGCGCGAGCACGATCATCGTGGTGATGGCGAGCTTCGGCGCCTCCATGGCGCTGCGCTCGGGGCTCGAATTCCTCTACACTTCGAAGCCGGCCTATTACACCACCGAGCTGCAGATCGCGATGCGCCTGCCCGCCGGCATGCGCGCCACGCCCGACCAGCTCCTGATGCTCGGGCTCACCGCGCTGGTGGTGCTGGCGGTGCACCTGATGCTCACCCGCACCGGCATCGGCCGGGCCATGCGCGCGGTGAGCGAGAACCCGGCCCTCGCCGGCCTGGTGGGCATCGACACGCGCAAGGTCATCCGGGTGGTGTGGATCCTGGGCGGCGCCCTCGCCTGCGCGGCCGGCACCATGTCGGGCCTGCTGGTGCAGATCCGGCCCTACATGGGGTTCGACCTGCTGCTGCCGCTCTTCGCCGCCGCCATCCTGGGCGGCATCGGCTCGGTGCCCGGCGCCATGCTGGGCGGGCTGATCGTGGGCATCTGCGAGGCTTTCGCCGTGCATCTCATCGGCGCGGAATGGCGCGCGGCGGTGGGCTTCGTGCTGATCATCCTCGTGCTGCTCGCCCGGCCGAGCGGGTTGTTCGGGAGGGCCGCGTGATGCTGGAACTGGCAAGCTACGGCGCCTTCTTCCTCACCGTCGCCCTCACCTACGCGGTGATCGTGATGGGGCTGAACGTGCAATGGGGCCAGACCGGGCTCTTCAACGTGGGCGTGGCGGGCTTCGTGGCCGTGGGCGCCTATGTCTCGGCCTTCCTCACCGCGGCGCCGGCCACGGGCTGGCTGGGCGGCTACGGCCTGCCGATCTGGGCGGGCTGGGGCGCGGCCTTCCTCGCCGGGGGCCTAGTGGCCGCGGCCGTGGGCCGGCTCACCATCCGCCTGCGGGCGGATTACCTCGCCATCACCACCTTCGGCGTCTCCGTCACCGTGCAGCTCGCGGCGCTGAACCTGCAGCCGCTCACCGGCGGGCCCTTCGGGGTGAGCCAGATCCCCCGGCCCTTCGGCGCCCTTGCGGGCCAGGCGCTTTCCTTCGGGCTGGCGAACCTCGCGCTGCTCGCCGCCTCCGTGCTGGTGCTCTGCCTCGTGCTCGAACACCTCGCCCGCTCCCCCTGGGGCCGCGTGCTGCGCGCCATCCGCGAGGACGAGACCGCCGCCGAGGCCCTCGGCAAGAGCCCGCGCCGCTTCCGGGTGGAGGCCTTCGCCCTCGGCGGGGCCATCATGGGCCTGGGCGGCGCGATGCAGGCGCATTTCATCGGCTTCATCGCGCCGGAGAACTACCTGCCCATGGTCACCTTCCAGGTCTGGGCGATGCTGATCGTCGGCGGCTCGGGCAACACCCGGGGCGCCATCCTCGGCGCGGTGCTGGTCTGGGCGATCTGGGCCGCCTCCTCCGCCGTCGTGGAGGCACTGGCACCCGCCGGCGAACAGGCCCGCGCCGCCGCCCTGCAGACCGTGATCATCGGCGTGGCGCTCTGCGCCATCCTGCTCCTGCGCCCGCAAGGCATCCTGCGCGAGATGCGCACGGTCTCGCGGCGCATCCGCCCCTCCGCCACCGAAACCGGCCCCTCCTCCCCGCCCGACGCGCCCTAAGATCCGGATACCGACATGCCGCAGACACCTGACACCACCCGCCTCGGCGGCAGCCTCACCATCAGCCGCGCCCTCACCGGCCTGTGGCAGGTGGCCGACATCGAGCGGGACGGCACGGCCCTCGAGCTCGACACCGCCGCCGACCACCTCGACGCCTATGCCGCCGCCGGGTTCACCACCTTCGACATGGCCGATCACTACGGCTCGGCCGAGCTGATCACCGGGCGCATGCTGGCGCGCCACCCCGCCGGCGCCCGCCCGCTGGCCTTCACCAAGTGGTGCCCGGAACCGGGCCCGATGACCCCGGAGATCGTGCGCGCCGGCGTGCAGGAGCGGCTTGACCGGCTGGGCGTGGCGAAGGTGGACCTGCTGCAGTTCCACTGGTGGACCTTCGAGCACCCGGCCTGGCTCGACGCCCTGCACGAGATGGCGAAACTGCGCGCGGAGGGGCTGATCGGCGAGATCGGCGTGACCAACTTCGACGCCGCCCACCTCGCCCTGGCCCTGGCGGACGGCATCCCGATCGTCTCCAACCAGGTGTCCTTCTCGGCGGTGGACCGGCGCGCGGCCGGCGCGCTCTCCGAGCTCTGCGCCCGCCGCGGGGTGAAGCTGCTCGCCTACGGCACGCTGTGCGGCGGCTTCCTCTCCGAGCGCTGGCTGGGCCGGCCGGAGCCGGCGGAGATCGCCGATTGGAGCCGGATGAAATACAAGCGCTTCATCGACACCGCCGGCGGCTGGGAGCCCTTCCAGGCCCTGCTGCGCGCGCTCGACACGGTGGCGAAGCGCCACGGCGTGTCGCTCTCCAACGTCGCCACCCGCTGGATCCTCGAACACCCGGCGGTGGCGGGGGTGATCATCGGCGCGCGCCTGGGCGAGAGCGAACACCGCGCCGACAACCTGCGCCTGTTCGGCTTCGCGCTGGACGACGCGGACCGCCTCACCCTCGGCGCGGCCTTCGCCGGTCTCTCCCCCATCCCCGGCGATTGCGGCGACGAGTACCGCAAGCCGCCCTTCCTCACCGCCTCCGGCGACCTCTCGCACCACCTGGAGGCCATCCCCGGCGTGTTCACCGCCGAGGAGGTGCCCGGCCGCCCGGGCCGCCGCCGCGTGTCCTCGGGCAGCATCTGGGAGCCGCTGGCCGGCTTCTCGCGCGCGGTGCAGGTGGGCAACCGGGTGCTGGTCTCCGGCACCACCGCCACCCATGGCACGGACCGCTGCGTGGCCCCGGGCGACGCGGAAGCCCAGACCACCTACATCCTCGACAAGATCGCCGCGAGCCTCTCCGCCCTCGGCGCCTCGATGGCCGACGTGGTGCGCACCCGGGTCTACCTGCGCGACGTGGCGGCCTGGGAAGGCCCGTCGCGCGCCCACGGCCGGGTGTTCGGCGACACCCGCCCGGCCAACACCCTGCTCGCGGCCGGAAACCTCGTGGGGGATTACGAGGTGGAGATCGAACTCGAAGCCGTCGTCGACTGACGCGGCAGGCCCGCCGGCCCGCCGCGCCGGCCTGACGACCACCCGCCCGCTCAGGCTCCACGCCCGGGCGGGCGCCCGACGGACCGCGGCACGTCACCCCGCCCGGCCACACGTCCTCCTCCTCCGGCACGCAGCCGGACAGCCGGCACCGGGCCGCCGGCGGCGCGCGCCACATCGCCCCGCTGCGCCACGCGCCCTCCTCCTCCCGCGCGCAGCCCGACCGCCGGTTCCGGGCCACCGGCGGCCCGCGACACCCCTGCCACAACACCGCCGAGGCTCCGCGCGCGCCCGTGGGGAGGCAACGTCCCCCGGGTCGCGCCGCCCGTACCGGCGCGGGGCCGCGCCGGCACAGCAGTTGACACGCCCGTCCGCCTCGCGCACTTAGCGCAGGTGCAGGGCTCGCATTGTGCACGCTCTGGTTACATGTTTTTATCTCGCCGGATTCAGACAGTCTTTGAAAGGCCGTTCCGCGCCAGGGCATTCGCACCATGGATCTGCAGTTCAACGTCGCAATGCTTCTGCTGGAGGCAGTGCTCTATTTCGGCGTCATGGCCTTCCTGTTCCGCGTGCGCCACTGGCTGGGAAGCGGCATCTTCTTCTGCACTCTGGGCTCCATGCATTTCCTGGAGACCTACCTCGCCGCCACCTTCTACGTCAGTGTGCCCGGCGGCTTCATGCTGTCGCCCGGCTCCACGGTGCTGTTCTCCGGCAAGCTGGTGCTGCTGCTGCTCGTCTACCTGCGCGAGAACGCCGCCGTGGTGCGCCAGCCGATCTACGGGCTGCTGGTGGGCAACCTGTTCCTCGTCGGCCTCGTGTTCGTGCTGCGGCTGCACGCGGCGCTGAACGCGGACGCGGGCACGAGCCTGCCCGATCTCCCCTTCCTGGACACGATGGGCTGGTTGATGATCTGGGGTTCCACCCTGCTCTACATCGACTGCCTGATGATCATCCTGCTCTACAACCACCTGGCCAGGCTGGTCTCGCGGCCGGTGCTGCGCATCTGGCTGGCCTCCAGCGTGGTGCTGACCTTCGATCAGATCGGCTTCTTCGCCGCCCTGCACGTGATCATGGACATGCCCTATCCGGTGCTCTTCGGCGGCTGGATGGCCAAGATGGTCGCGGCGGCCCTGTTCTCCGGCCTCTCCGGGGTCTACCTGCGCTGGATCGAGCCGGCGACGAGCGTGCCCACGCCCCTGCGCCTGGGCGAGGTGTTCGAGGTGCTCACCTACCAGCAGCGCTACCTCGCGCTGGTCGAACAGGCCGGGCGCGACCCGCTCACCGGGCTGCAGAACCGCACCCGGCTGGAGACGCTGGGCGCGGAAACCGTGGCGCGTCTCGCCCGGGACGGGCGCAGCTTCGGGCTGCTCATCGCCGATGTCGACCGCTTCAAGCAGGTGAATGACAGCTACGGCCACGCCGCCGGCGACCAGACGCTGCAGGCCGTCGCCGCCGCGCTGCAAAGCTGCCTTGGCGAGGGCGATCTCGCCTTCCGCTACGGCGGCGAGGAATTCGTGGTGCTGTTCGCGGACCACACCGCCGCCGAGGTCGCGGAAGTGGCGGATCAGATCCTGCGCGCCATCCGCGCCGGCCATTGCCACCCGGCGGACAGCGACCTCACCGCCAGCATCGGCTTCGCGATGAGCCCGGCGGACGGGAGCGACCTCAACGCCCTGTTCCAGCGCGCGGACGAGCGGCTCTACGAGGCCAAGCGCGCCGGGCGCGACCGCGCGGTGGGGCCGCGCCTCCATGCGGCCACCCGGCACGCGACACCGGGCCTGCAGCAGCCCTGACCCCGGGGTCAGCCCGCCTCGGCCAGCATCCGGCGCCACTGCTGCACGACGCTCACGCGCGACCATTCCGGCCGTGGGGCCGGCACCGGGCGGCCCTCGCGCCACCAGTCCTCCAGCCGCTCAGCCACCGCCGCGCGATCGGTCACGTCCAGCAGCTGCCGGGGGTCGGCCAGCACCTCGTCATTCGCGCCGAGCCCGGCATGGGCGATGGCCGGCACGCCCAGCACCGCCGCCTCGGCGAGCGAGAGGCTGAAGGCGCGCGGCAGCCGCGCCTCGGCGTGGAACAGGCAGAAGCTCTCGCGCATGCAGCGCACCATCTCGCCATGCGGCAGGGCGCCGAGGCTGCGGATGGCGGGGTTGTCCCCGTAGGCGTAGGAATGGGCGAGATCGGGATGCGCCAGCACCAGCCGCGCGGAAGGCCGGCGCGCCTGAACCGCGGCGAAGGCGCGGATCACGTCGTCCAGCCCTTCATGCGGGCCGCCGGCGAACAGCAGCCGGTCCGGGTTCACCTCCGGCCGCGGGCCGCGCAGGGGCGGCACGATCACCGGCGGCGGAATCACCCGGATCCGCGCGGTGAGGTCGATGCCCTCCTCTGCGCGGACATGCGCGGCCACCGCGGCGCCCTGGCGTTCCGACAGCACGATCACCCCGGCATCCGCCGCGATCACCGAGGCCCCGAGCCCTGCCGCCCCGCGCCGCGCCGGCATGAGATGCAGCCAGAGCCACAGCTTTCCGCCGCGGAACCGACGGGCGGCCTGGGCCAGCGTATGCGGCGCGTTCAGCACCACGAGGTGATCGCAGGTGAGCCGGCCGGCGAGGCTGGGCACATCGTCCACCCCCGAATAGGCGACGGCGGTGTCGAGCCCGGTGCGCTCGGTCCAGCAATGCTGGTGCACGGTCACCGAATGATGGCGCGCCAGCGCCTCGGCCACCCGCACCACGGTGGTTTCCACCGGGCCGAGCGCGCGGCGCTGCGCCGTGGCGGCGTCGTAGGGAAACGGGCAGAGCGTGTCGAGAAAGACCACCGAGCTCATCGGGCGGCGCTCCACCCGGCAGGGCATGGGACGGCAAGGCGATGCCTGCCGTCGTTCGCAAGGCGGGACGGAATCATGGATACCTTCCTGTACGGAGGGACCGCCGCACGGCGGCCGGTCGGGCAGTACCACGGACAGACTCCCCCCATCCGCGGAACCGCGATAGTGTCTCCCCGCGCAGGACGGCGCATTAATCTAGATTAACCGACCCCCCGATTGTTTCCCTGCCGGAACGGTCCGCCCGTGCAGGCCCGGCATGCGCCGGGGCCGGACGGCCCGCCAGGGCGGCAGGCCGGTGAGGCCGCGGCCCGCTCAGCGGTGGCCGCGGCCCTTGCGCTCCACGATCACCGTGCGCGCCGGGGCGCCGTGCCGGCCCGCGGGGCCGCTGCGGCGCGGGCCACCGTGATGGTCGTCGCTGCGCGGGCTGTGCCCCCCGCCGCCCCCGGTGCCGGAGATCGGCACGATGGTGGCGATGGCGCCCTTGTACACGGCCTGGGTGGTGCCACGGCCGGTCACGAACACCTGGAAGCGGTCGAAATCGGCGATCGTGCCTTCCAGCCGGGCGCCGGCGATCAGGAAGAGCGAGACCGGCGTGCCGTTGTCGCGCAGCTCGGAGAGGAAAGCTTCCTGCAACGGCTTGTCCGGCCACTCGGGCTTCTCGGCCACGGGCTCGCCCGCAGCCTGCGGCGCCGTGGCCTGGGGCTCGGCGGTGGCGTCCGCAGCCTCCTCGACCGGTGTGGTTCGCAGGCGCAGCTTTTCGGAGGCGGGTTTGTCGGAGGCGGATGTCATGCGGCCTGGCGTCTTTCTCACTGTTCGCGCCGGGGTATCCGGCACCCCGGCTGTCTATACCAATCTAGCGGAGAATCCACCGGCTGTTGTTGCATTGCAGCATCACCTTGCCGCAAAATTCGCAAAACAGCGCCGGAGCGGCTGTCTCTCCGCAGTCGAACGCTTCAAAGCCCCGCACAACGCCCGGTTTGCAGGTGCGAACCGGTTGCGGGGACGGCTGGCGCGGCCCTGCCGGGCCACGTTGGCGAGGGCGCTTCGGGCTGTCCGGGCGGCACGACTCACCGCCTCGACACCGCCCGTCGCCCGGATCCTTCGGGCCGTCGGATCCTCCACATGCGCGAGGACGCTCCGCGCCCCTGCCCCGGTGTCCGCATCGGCCGCCCTCGCGGCGGCCACACCGGCTCCGCATCCGCCCGGGCCTCCGATTCCCCGCATCGTCCTGCCGGGATCGGCCCTCCGAGTATCCCCGAAGGACATGAACTTCGAGACGCGGGACATTGCCGCTCACGGAAATGTGATGTCCCGGGAAATCCCCGGCGGTCCACCGTCTTGCCCCGAGCCGGAGAGCGACGGACGCCGGCACCTCTGCCCGCGCTGCATTGACGATTCGCCTTGCGGAGCCTGAGACGGCGGCCCCGTGTCACGTCGAAGAGCCCGGGGCGCCGGCGCGGGTCGCCCCTGCCGCACCCCTCGGGCCAAGGCCGCCGGTTCGCGGCGGCTTTCAGTTTCACGCCGCGCCGAAAAGGCCGCGGAGGGCCGACAGGACGGGCCCTGCACGCCGGTATCTTCGAAGACGAACGATCCGGGCGGCGACATCGTTCCACGCCACCGCCCGCAATGCCTCTCAGCGGTCCAGCAGGGCCACCAGCTCGGGCATCATGCGCGCGCCGTTCCCGGCCTCGATCTCGGCGTCGAGCAGGGCGCGCACCGCCCGGGCCACGCCGTCCGACGCCCCCTCGCCCTCGGCCAGCGCCGCGTAATAGCCCAGGTCCTTCGCGCCGTTCGACAGGCTGAAGCGGAAGTTCGCCACCTCGCCGGTGGTGATGAACGGCAGCAGCCGCTCCAGCGTGGCGCCGCGGCCGCCGCCCTCCTGCAGCACCTCGCAGAACACCTCCGCGTCCAGCCCGCACTTGCGCGCGCAGGCGGCGGCTTCGGCCATCAGCACCGCCGAGCCGATGGAGACGTAATTGTGCAGCAGCTTCATCTGGTGCCCGCTGCCCACGGGGCCGACGTGCTTGGCCACCTCCGAAAAGCTCTGCAGCAGCGGCAGGACGGTGGCGAAATCCGCGTCGCTGGCGCCCACCAGCAGGTTCAGCCGGCCCTCCGCCGCCTCCTTCGGCGTGCGCGTCATCGGGGCGTCCACGAAGGCGCAGCCGGTGGCGCGCACCGCCTCGGCCACCTCGATGGTGGAGCGCGGCCGGGCGGTGGAACAGTCGATCAGCACCTGGCCCGCGCCCAGATGCGGCAGCAACCCGTCCTCCCCCAGCACGATCGCCTCCACCTGCGGGCTGCCGGTGACGCAGAGTATGATCGCGTCGCTCGCCGCCGCCAGGCCGGCGAGATCGGAGACCTTCCGCGCGCCGAGGGCCGCCAGGTCCTCCGTGGGCTGGTTGCCCGGATGGTCGAGCCAGCTCAGCTGCCGCCCGCCCTTCGCCACGTTGAGACCGATGCCATGGCCCATCAGGCCGACGCCGATCAGGCCGATTTTCTCCAGTGCGGGCATTGCCGCTCCTCCCCTCGATGATCTTGTCCGCGCAGGGCCCGCCGGGCCCTGCCACCCCGGGTGGTGCCCCGCTCCGGACGCCGCGTCAAGCGCGGCTCCCGGGCGGATGCGCCTCCCGGCTCACGCGTTTCCCGCCCGCGCACCGGCGGCGCGGCTCAGGCCCGCACCGGCGCGCGCCAGGGGTGGAACCAGCCGAGCCCGGCCTCCGTCTCGCCGGCGGGGCGGTATTCGCAGCCCACCGCGCCGCGATAATCCAGCCGGTCGAGCAGCGCGAACACCGTGTCGTAGCGGATCTCGCCCACGTCCGGCTCATGCCGGCCCGGAACCCCGGCAATTTGCACATGGCCGGTGATGGCGGCCATCTCCCCGAAGCGCCGGCACAGGTCGCCGTGGATGCGCTGGCAATGGTAGAAATCGAACTGCAGGGCGACGTTGGGCGCCCCCACCTCGGCGATGATCGCGGCCGCGAGGTCGAAATCGTTCAGGAAATAGCCCGGCATGTCGATCGGGTTGATCGGCTCCAGCACCAGTTGCAGGCCGGCCGCGTCCAGCCGCTCGGCGGCCCGGGCCACGGAGCGCAGGTAGGTGGCGCGCTGCTCCGGGTCCGCCGCGGAGCCGAGCCCCGCCATCAGGTGCAGCCGGGGCACGCCGATGATCTCGGCATAGGCCAGCGCGGTGTCGAGGCTGGCCTCGAACTCCGCCTCCCGCCCGGGCAGGCAGGCCAGACCCCGCTCGCCGGCCTCCCAGTCTCCCGGCGGGCAGTTGAACAGGGCCTGGCGCAGCCCGTTCACCTCCAGCGCCGCGGCGATGGCCTCGGCAGAATGGTCATAGGGGAACAGGTACTCCACCTCCCGGAAGCCGGCCGCGGCCGCGGCCGCGAAGCGCTCCATGAACGGCTTTTCAGTGAACATCATGGTCAGATTTGCAGCAAAAAGGGGCATGGGTCGACGATTCCACTTGGCTTGGGGGGGCGGTGTCCGGGGCAGGATAAACCATGGTGACAGCGCTGTCATCCTGCGATAGCCTCCGTTCCGGTCGCCGGGAACGGCGCGCCGGCCCGGCCCGGAAACAGCCCGGAAGGGCCCCCGGAACCCAACCTCGGAACGAGATGACAGGACCCGACCCCCAGCCGGACGACCAGCCCGCGCCCCGCCGGCGCAGGCTGCGCCCCGACGCCTCCGCCGGCCCCACCCTGGCCGAGGTCGCGGCGCGCGCCGGCGTGTCGGAGATCACCGTCTCGCGGGTGATGCGCGGGGCGGGCAACGTCTCGGCCGCCACCGAGGCGCGGGTGCGCGAGGCGGTGCGGGAGACCGGCTACGTGCGCAACCGGCTGGCGGGGTCGCTGGCCGGGCACCGCTCGAACCAGATCGGCGTGCTGCTGCCCTCGCTGGGAAACATCGTCTTCCCCGACGTGCTCAACGGCATCGAGGACAGCCTGGAGGCGCGCGGCTTCCACCCGGTGCTCGGCATCACCCATTACCAGCCGGAGCGCGAGGAGCACCTGCTCGCCAGCCTCCTGGCCTGGCGCCCGGCGGGGCTGATCGTCACCGGCACCCGTCACAGCGCGGCCACGCGGGCGATGCTCGGCGCAGGCGGCGTGCCCGTGGTGGAGGTGATGGACGTGGACACGCCCCCGGTGGACATGGCGGTGGGCATCTCGCACCGCGCGGCGGGGGCGGCGATGGCCCGGCACCTGATCGGCCGGGGCTACCGGCGCTTCGGCTATGTCGGGCATGACCTCGGCGCGGACGAGCGCGCCGCGCAGCGCCGCGACGGCTTTCGCCACGCCCTTGCCACCGCCGGGCTGCCGGAGGCGCAGGAATGCCTCTCCGGCACGCCCTCCTCCGTGGGGGCCGGGCGCGCGGCGCTGGCGCAGCTCCTGGAGCGCGCGCGCCCCGAGGCGGTGTTCTTCTCCAATGACGACATGGCCACAGGCGGGGTGTTCCACTGCCTCGCCGCCGGCATCTCCCTGCCCGGGGACCTGGCGATCGCCGGGTTCAACGGGCTGGAGATCGGCCAGCAGCTTCCCCAGCCGCTCACCACCATCGGCTCGCGCCGGCGCGACATCGGCCGCCGCGCGGCGGACATGATCCTCGCCCGCCTCGCGGGGGAGACGCCGGACCCGGTGGCCGACGTGGGATTCACCCTCATACCGGGGGCGACGGCCTGACGCCGCGCCGCCACACCCAAGGAGACCAGCAATGAAAGTCACGGTAATCGGCCTCGGGGCCATGGGCATGGGCATGGCCCTCTCCGCCCTGCGCGGCGGCCACGAGACCACCGGCTTCGACATCGCGGAGGCCGCGCGCACCCGCTTCACCGAGGCCGGGGGCAAGACTGCCGCCAGCCCGGCGGAAGCCGTCGCGGAGGCGGAGGTGGTGTTCTGCGTCGTGGTGAACGCGGCCCAGATGGAGAGCGTGCTCTTCGGCGAAGGCGGCGTGGCCGCGGCGCTGCGCCCCGGCACCGTCTTCGCCGCCTGCCCCACGGTGGACCCCGCGGTGGCCCGCGCCACCGCCGCGCGCATCGAGGAGGCCGGCGCACTCTACCTCGACGCGCCGATCTCCGGCGGCGCGGTGAAGGCGGCCGAGGGCAAGCTCACCATCATGGCCTCCGGCTCCGCCGCGGCCTTCGAGGCGGCGCAGCCCGCGCTCGGTTCCGTGGCCGAGACCGTGTTCCGGCTGGGGGACACGGCCGGCCCCGGCTCGGCGATGAAGATGATCAACCAGCTTCTCGCCGGCGTGCACATCGCCGCGGCGGCCGAGGCGATGGCCCTGGCCGCCCGCTCGGGCCTCGACCTGAAGCAGACCTACGAGGTGATCACCAAGGCCGCCGGCAATTCCTGGATGTTCGAGAACCGGGTGCCGCACATCATCGAGGGCGATTACTCCCCGCGCTCGGCGGTGGAGATCTTCGTGAAGGATCTCGGCATCGTGCTGGGCGCGGGCCACGCGGAGCGATTCCCGCTGCCGCTCTCGGCCGCGGCGCACCAGCTCTACCTCGCCGCCGCCGGCGCCGGCCACGGGCGCGAGGACGATTCCGCCGTCATCAAGGTCTACCAGAAGCTCTCCGGCATCTCCCTGCCCGGCGACAGGGCCTGAGGGGCGCCGCGCGCGAGAACGGGGTTTGACAGCGCTGTCATCGCCGGGCTAGTCTCGGCCCCACATCCGGCTGAACCGGAGACAGACGCACAGCAGACGCCGCAGGGGAGGCATCGCAATCCAGTGACACGGGCCAGGTCCGGGGCCGGTTTCGGGCCCGGGGAAAGGCCCGCCGGCCGGGCGCCGCGGGTCTCTCGCGCCGCAGGCATGTCACCGGATCTCCCCCTCCTCGCCTGACCTGACCGCCGGCCCGCCCCGGGCCGGCCTTCGCAGTCCGGCCCTCCGGGGCCGGGCACGAGACCCAGAACCAGAACGGCCGCGACAGGCGCCGCAGACCACCCAAGAATCAAGAAACCCTTTCCGGGAGGAACATCATGAAACACCTTTTCGCGGGCCTCGCGGCCGCCGCGCTCATGGCCGGTGCAGCCTCGGCCCAGCAGAGCATCACCATCGGCCACTCGCTCTCGCCGGAGTCCCACTACGGCGTGGGTGCACAGGCCTTCATCGACACGCTCACCGAGCTTTCCGGCGGCGCATGGACCGGCGAGCAGGCGCCCGCCGGCGTGCTGGGCGGCGAGCGTGACATGATCGAGGGCCTGCAGATCGGCTCGCTGGACGTGGTCATCACCTCCACCGGCCCGCTCGGCAACTTCGTGCCGGAGGTCTACGCCCTCGACCTGCCCTTCCTGTTCCGCGACTACGCCCACGCCCGCAAGGTGCTGGACGGGGAGATCGGGGACGAGCTGCTGGCCAAGATCGACGAGAACAACCTCGTCGGCCTCGCCTGGTCGGAGAACGGCTTCCGCCACATCACCAACTCGCGCCACGCCATCGCCACGCCGGAGGACCTCCAGGGCCTGAAGCTGCGCACCATGGAGAACAAGGTCCACATGGCCGCCTTCACCGACATGGGCGCCTCGCCCACGCCGATGGCCTTCCCCGAGCTGTTCACCGCCCTCCAGCAAGGCGTGGTGGACGGGCAGGAGAACCCGATCACCGTGATCACCGCGACGAAGTTCTGGGAAGTGCAGGATTACCTCAGCCTCACCGGGCACGTGTATTCGCCGGTGGCGATCCTCGCCTCGCCGGTCCTCTGGGACGGGCTCTCGGACGAGGAGAAGGGCTGGTTCCACGAGGCCGCGAAGGCCTCCGCCGCCGCCACCCGCGCCGAGGTGAACCGGCTGGAGGACGCCGGTGTCGCCCTGCTGCGCGAGAAGGGCATGACCGTGACCACGGACATCGACAAGGCCCCGTTCGCCGCCCTCGCCGAGAAGGCCTACTCGGTCTACACCGACCAGTACGGCACCGAGATGATCGAGCGCATCAAGGCCGTGCAGTAACCCCGGAGCGGCCAGCCGGCCCCCAGGCCCGGACCCGGCCCGATCCGCCTGCCGGCGGAGGCCTCCGCCGGCAGGCGCCGCTCCCCGCCGCAGGGCAAGGGGGCGGGACGCAGGGCCCGCCATCCCGGCGCTCCGCCGGAGGGCGTCTCGCCCGAAGGTGCCCCGCCGAGGGTGCTCCGCTGCCGGAAGGCGTCTCGCCCGAAGGCGTTTCGCCGGAAGGTACCCCACAGGTGGGTGCTCCGCTGCCGGAAGGCGCTTCGCCGGTCCCCCTGGCGGGGCCTCTCCGCCGGAGGGACCGGCAGGCGCCGTGCGGGGCGACCACCCCCGGCTCCGGCCCGCGGGTTTCGCACGCGAAACGACGGGGTCGGCGGCGGCGCGCCGCCGGTCCCATGCCACCGGCGGTCCGCCTCCGGCCAGCCTGCCGGCCGGCCGCCCGGGCCAGCCGCCTCCGCCTCCCGGCCCCGCTGTCCGCCCGTCTTCCGTCCGCCCGCTTCTCCGCCCGTCTCTTCCTCCGTCACCCAGGCTTGCACATGCGCATCTTCCGATCCTTCGAACGCTGGACCACCGGGCTCGCCATGACCGGCGCCATCGCCTTTCTCATCCTCGCCGCCTGCCTCGCCTTCTACCAGGTCGTCACCCGCTTCGTGTTCGACCAGCCCTCCACCTGGTCCGAGGTCGTCACTCGTTCGGCGATGATCTGGGCGGTGTTCCTCGGGGTCGCGCCCGCCTTCCGGCAGGGCAGCATGATCGCGGTGGAGATGGTCCAGGCCGCGCTGCCGCCGCGCCCCGCGCGCGCGCTCTTCTGCCTTGCCTACGGGCTGTCCATCCTGTTCTTCCTCGTGCTGCTGTGGCAGGGCATCGGGATGACCGGCCGCGTGGCCCGCCAGACACTGGCCGGCGTGGAGGTCTCCATCGCCTGGGTCTACGTGGCGCTGCCCGTGGGCGCGGTGTTCACCCTGATCGCGCTCGCCGGCTGCCTGGTGCGCGAACTTTCGGGCGAGGAGCACCGCTCCGACCCCGCGCCGGAGGCCTACTGATGAATGCTGCCATCGCCGTCTCGCTGGTCATCTTCTTCCTGCTCGGGGTGCCGATCGCGGTGTCCATCGGGCTGGCCAGCATCGTGGGCATCGAGGTGCACGGCCGCCTGCCGCTGCTGCTGATCCCGCAGCGCATGTTCGCGGGCATCGACAGTTTCCCGCTCATGGCCATCCCGCTGTTCATCCTGGCCGGCAACCTGATGTCGGCGGGCGGCATCTCGGCCCGGCTGGTGGACCTCGCGAAATCCATCGTGGGCGGCGTGCAGGGCGGGCTGGCCTGTACCTGCGTGCTCACCTGCATGATCTTCGCCTCGGTCTCCGGCTCCAGCGTGGCGACCACCTTCGCCATCGGCTCCATCCTGATCCCGGCCATGGTGAAGCACAATTACCCCACCGCGATGGCCGCCTCCATCCAGGCCAGCTCGGCGGAGCTGGGGGTGCTGATCCCGCCCTCCATCCCGCTCATCCTCTACGGTGTCTCCACCGAAACCTCGATCGGCCAGCTGTTCCTCGCCGGCATCGGGCCGGGCCTGCTGGTGGCCGGCGCGCTGATGCTCACCGTGCTGGTGATCTGCCGCATCAAGGGGCTGGGGCGCGACGACGGGGACGACCGGCCGGGCATCGGCCCCGCCGTCACCCGCGCGCTGCCCGCGCTCATGGTGCCGGTGGCGATCATCGGGGGCATCTACTCGGGCATCTTCACGCCCACCGAGGCCTCCGCCGTGGCGGTGTTCGTCGCCCTGCTGGTGGGGATCGTGATCTACCGCGAGCTGCCGCTCTCCAGCCTGCCGGGCATCCTGCGGCGCACGGTGGTCTCCACCTCCGCCATCATGCTGATCATCTCGGCGGCGGCGCTGTTCTCCTTCCTCATCTCGCGCTCGGGGCTGCCGCGCGAGGTGGCGGCCTGGGTCTCCGGCGTGTTCGAGAGCAAGCTCTCCTTCCTGCTGGCGGTGAACGTGCTGCTGCTGCTGATCGGGATGTTCATCGAAACCTCCGCCGCCATCCTGGTGCTCGCGCCCATCTTCACGCCCATCGCCGTGCATTACGGAGTGGACCCGGTGCATTTCGGGGTGATCGTGGTGGTGAACCTCGCGCTGGGAATGTTCACGCCGCCCCTGGGGGTGAACCTGTTCGCCGCCTGCGCCGTGGCGCGCATTCCCATGGAGAAGATCGTGCCGCAGCTGCTGTGGTTTGTGCTCGTGGTGTTTGCCTGCCTGATGCTGGTGACGTACATCCCCGATATCGCCCTCTGGCCGGTGCGCCTGCTCAGCGGCAGCCCGGGCTGACCGCGCGGCCCGCCCGAAGGCGGGCCCGATGACCCTGCGGCCCGCCGTCCGGCGGGCCGGACGACCGACCCTGCGCCGGCCCCCCGGCGCCCGACCTGCCTTCCCCCGGCGGGGCCGTCCGCCGGACCGCCCCGCCGGGCTGCCGCCCACGACGCCCTGCCCTGCCGCGCGCTCTTCCCGACCCGTCTGCTCCAAGGACCCGAACCGATGCCAACATTCGCCTCCGACCTGCTCGCCACCATCATCTCCGGCCAGTCCTGCCTCGTGAACGGCAGCTGGCGGAGGGCGGCGTCCGACGCCACCTTCGAGGCGCTCAGCCCCTCGGACGGCACCCGGGTCGCCCGGCTGGCGGCGGGGTCCGCTGCCGATATCGACGCGGCCGTGGCCTCCGCCCGCGCCGCCTTCGAGACCGGCCCCTGGGGGCGGATGCCCGGCTTCGAGCGCGGCCGCCGGCTGATGGCGCTGCGCGGGCTGATGCTGGACAACCGCCAGCTTCTGGCCGAGCTGGAGGCCCGCGACATCGGCAAGCCGATGGCCCAGGCGCTGGCCGACATCGACGTGGCCGCCCGCTACTTCGAGTTCTACGCCGGCGCGGCGGACAAGATCGGCGGCGAGACCATTCCCCTGCCGCCCGAGTTCCTGGCCTTCACCCTGCGCGAGCCGCATGGCGTGGTGGGCCAGATCATCCCGTGGAACTACCCCGCGCAGATGGGCGCGCGCTCGATCGCCGCCAATCTCGCCGCCGGCAACACGCTGGTGGTCAAGCCCGCGGAGGACGGCTGCCTCTCGGTGCTGCTGCTCTGTGCGCTCGCCGTCCGCGCCGGGGTGCCGGACGGGGTGATCAACCTGGTGACCGGCTATGGCCACGAGGCCGGCGCGGCCCTCGCCCAGCACCCCGGGCTGGACCACATCGCCTTCACCGGCTCGCCGGAGACCGGCACGGTGGTGCAGGTGGCCGCGGCGCGCACCTATACCAGCTGCACGATGGAGCTGGGCGGCAAGTCTCCGCAGATCGTCTTCGCCGACGCGGACATGGAGCGCGCGCTGCCCATCCTGGTGAAGGCCATCGTGCAGAACGCGGGGCAGACCTGTTCGGCCGGCGCGCGGGTGCTGGTGGAGGCCGCCGCCTGGGAGCGGGTGTCCGCCGCGCTGGGGGCCGCCTTCGAGGCGCTCACCGCCGGGCCCTACTGGCTGGAGTGCGACCTGGGGCCGCTGGTGAATGCCCGCCAGAAGACCCGGGTGGAGGGCTTCCTCGCCCGCGCCGAGGCGGATGGCGTGCCGCTCGTGGGGCGCGGGCAGGTCTCTCCCAAGGCACCGGCAACGGGGCATTACGTGGCCCCGCATGTCTTCGGGCCCGTGCCGCCGGAGCATGAGCTGGCGCGCGAGGAGGTGTTCGGCCCGGTGCTGGCGCTGATCCCGTTCGAAACCGAGGCCGAGGCCATCGCCATCGCCAACGGCACCGCCTACGGGCTGGTCTCCTCGGTGTGGACCCGGGACGGCGCGCGCCAGATGCGCGTCGCCCGCGCGCTGCGCTCGGGGCAGGTGTTCGTGAACACCTACGGTGCCGGCGGCGGCGTGGAACTGCCGTTCGGCGGGGTGGGCAAGTCCGGACACGGGCGGGAGAAGGGGCTGGCCGCGCTGGAGGATCTCACCCGCCTCAAGACGGTGATGATCGACCACGGCTGACCGGCGCCGCGGCCCGGAGTGAACGACCGGATTCTTCAACTGACAGATGCAATCACCTGATGCTAAACTACTATCGTCTCAGGTTTCGTATGGAGTTGAGGAACGGATTTGTACATCTCCGGCACCGGGCCCCGGATGTTCGCCCTGTTTTCTGCACGGGGACCTGCGCGGGGATCACACGGTCCCCGGACCGTCGGCCTGACCGGGTGGCAGCGGGGTGTCCGGGACGATGATTGCGCCCCGGCGGGCCGGTCAGCGGAGGGTCCGGCCGGTGGCAGGCCCGGATTCGCCCCTGACCAGGCGGGGAGCGCGGAGCCCGGCGGGGGACCGGTCTGCGCCCCTCCGGCCGGCGCATCCCGGCCCGCGCGGAGGGCCCCGGACCGCGCCGCGCGGCCCGTCCGGCTGCGCCCTGCCCGCGCGGCGCGCCGGGCCTGTCACGCAACCCTGCTCATCTGCGCCGCGCTCCTGCTCGCCGCCCTGCAGGGCGCGCTGCCGGCCAGCGCCCAGATGCAGCCGCTGCCCGGCGGCGTGGTGGCCCTGAGCGAGCAGGAACGGGCCTGGGTGGCGGCGCATCCGGTGATCAGTGTCGCCAACACGATGGACTGGGCGCCGTTCAACGCCACCATCTCCGGGCGGCCGGAGGGGATGAGCGTCGAGCTCATGTCGCTGATCGCAAGCCGGCTGGGCGTGCGCCTGCGCTTCGTGAACGGCCTGCCGTGGGGCGAGATGATGACCGGCTTCCTGCGCGGCGAGATCGACGTGATGCCGGCGGTCTACCGCACGCCGGAGCGCGACGCGCTCATGGACTTCACCTCCGCCTATGTCTACAATCCGCCGGCGCTGGCGCTGCGGGCGGAGGATTCCGCCATCCGCCGGCTGGACCAGCTTGCCGGGCGCAGGGTGGGGGTCGTGTCCGGCTCCGCCCTGCTGGACCTGGTGCGCCGCACCCGGCCGGGCCTCGAGATCGTGCCGCTGCAATCGGTGACTTCCGGGTTCGAGGAGCTGGTGGACGGGACGATCGACGCGCTGCTCGACACCGCCGGCACCATCGGCCACCTGCTGGACACCGGGCCGGCCAACGGCCTCGTCATGCATCTCGACGACACCCTGCGCGGCGTGGCGGACATGCACCTGCGCATCGGCGTGCTGCGCGGCAACCCGGTGCTGCTGGGCCTGCTGCAGAAGGGGCTCGACACCGTCACCCCGCAGGAGCGCTTCGCGCTGGTGCGGCGCTGGCTGCCGGATCTGGGCATGCGGGAGGAGAGCTACCTGGGCGCGCTGGACCTCACCCCCGCAGAGCGCGCCTTCGTCCAGGCGCATCCGCGGCTGCGCTTCAGCGCCCGCTTCAACCTCATACCGGTGGAATTCACCGATGCCGACGGCACCCATGCCGGCATCGTCTCCGACATTCTCTCCCGGGTGTCCGCCAGCACCGGGCTGATGCTGGAGATGACGCCGGACCGCAACTTCGCCGAGCAGGTGGCCGCGCTCACCGCCGGGGAGACCGATTTCATCTCCGCCGCCCAGCCCGGGCCGGAAACCGACCGGCTGCTGGATTTCACCCGGCCCTACCTGACGGCGCCCGTGGTGCTGCTCACCCGCACGAACGCGCCCTTCCTGCGCGACATCGACGGGTTGCAGGGGCTGCGGGTCGGGGTGGTCTACGGCTCCCCGGTGCATGACCAGGTGGAGCGCAGCCATCCGGGGCTGGCGCTGGAGAGCGCGCCGGACATGACCACCCTGCTCACCGCGCTCTCGGACGGCGGGATCGACGTGGCCATCGCGAACCTGATGATGGCGGGCCACGCGCTCGACGAACTGGACCTGGGCAACGTGAAGGTGGCCTCCAGCACCGGGTTCACCACCAGCTACGCCATGGCGGTGCGCAAGGGCGACACCGTGCTGCGCGACGTGCTGCAGACGGCGATCGACGCGATCGACCCGCGGGACATGGACAGTTTCCGCAACCGCTGGGCGGCGCTGCGCCTCGAGACCGGGCCGGACATCCGGACCGTGCTGGCCTGGGGCGTGCCGGTGACGGGCGCGGTGGTGGCGCTGCTCATCGTCGTGGTGCTGTGGAACCGCCGGCTGCGCCGCGAGATGCGCGAGCGCCGGGTGGCGGAGCTGCGCATCACCGAGCAGGCGCTGGAGCTGGAGCGCCAGCGCAACCTGCTGCAGGTGGTGATGGACGCGATGACGGTCGGCGTGGTGGCCTTCGACCGCGGGCTGCGGCTGATCACCTGGAACCGCAAATTCGTCGAGATCCGCGGCTACCCGGAGGACATGCTGCGCGAGGGCATGCCCTTCGAGGCGCTGCTGCGCTACGATGTCGAGCATGACGAGTTCGGCCCCGGAGACCCAGAGCGCCTGTTCGCCGAGCGGCTGGAGCGCATGCGCAGCTTCAAGATCTCCGCCATGGAACGCCCGCGCCCGGACGGCCGCTTCATCGAGATCCGCGGCAGCCCGCTGGCCGGCGGCGGCGTGGTGACCATCGTGACCGACACGACCGAGCGCAAGCGCTCCGAGCAGAGCCTGGGCCGGGCGCTGGAGGAGAACCGCCGCCAGAGCGAGCGCCTGCGCGGCCTGGCCGACAACCTGCCGGCCATGGTGTTCCAGTTCGGCGCCGGCCCGCGCGGCGAGGTGGTGTTCACCTATTGCAGCGCCAACATGCGCCGGATGTTCGCGATGGACCGCCCCGGCGAGGCGCCGAGCACCGCGGCCTTCTTCGAGCGCGTGCTGCCCGGAGACAACGCGCGCGTGCGCGCCGCCCTGCAGGGCGCGCTGGACACGCGGCAGGGCGCGCTCGCCCTCGCCTTCGGCATCCGCGCGCCGGACGGCACGGAGCGCTGGCTGGACGCGAGCATGCGCGCCTATGAGCTGCCCGGCGGCGGGCGGCACTGGGACGGGCTGATCCTCGACGTGACGGACAGGCGCCGGGCCGAGGACACGCTGCGCTCCAGCGAGGCGATGCTGAAGACCATCCTCGCCGCCAGCCCGCTGGGCGCCACGATGATGCGCCCGGACGGACGGCTGGAGTATTTCAACCCGCGCCTGGCGGAGATGCTCGGCGTGGCGCCGGACCGGCTGGAGCAGGCCTCGCTGGGCGCGTTCTTCCTCGATGACGCCCGGCGGCAGGACCTCTTCGCCCGGCTGGCGCGGCACGGGCGCACCGACGCCCTGCACCTCGCGCTGCGCCATGCGCGCGGCACCCGGGTGGACACGCTGTTCACCTGCCGGGAGAACCCCTCCGGCGAGGGGTTCATCGGCTGGCTGGACGACATCACGGAGCGGCTGGCCACGGAGGCCCGCCTCGGCGAGAAGATGGAGGAGCTGGAGCGCTTCTCGCGCATGGCCGTGGGGCGCGAGATGCGGATGATCGCGCTCAAGGCCGAGGTGAACGCGCTGCGCGCGGAGCTGGCCCGCCCGGCGGCCTACGAGATCGCGGAATGATGCTGGCGCGCCTGTCCCGCTGGCTGGACCCGCGCGCCAGCCTGGGCGGGCGGCTGACCTTCTTCGCCCTGCTGCCGGCCACGGTGCTGATCTCCCTCGCCCTCGCCTTCGGCAACTGGCACGTGAGCCGGGAGGCCGCCCGGCAGGAGCGGGAGCACCTGGTGGGCGTCGCCGCGCAGGTTGCCCGGCAGATCGAACTCGGCAACGCGCGGGCGATGACCGCGGCGCAGATGATGGCGGACGTGCAGGCCTCCGGCCTCTACGGCAACCTGCCCGGGTCCGTCGCCTTCCTGCGCCGGGTGATGGAGCATGCGCCGGATTTCACCTCCGCCTATGTCGCCTACGACGCCGCCCCCGGCCCGCCCGTGCCGCCCCGCGCCGCTCCCGGAGACACTGGCCTCCCGGGCAGCGCACCCGGCGGGCAGGCCCCCGCCGGCCCCGGCGCATCCGGCCCGCAGGCCGCTCCCGGTGCGGCCCCCGGGGAGGACGTGCCCGCCACCGACGCGCAGACGCCCGACGGACAGGCTCCCGGCACGTCTCAGGAGGGGACCCGCGGGCAGACATCCGGCGACACCGCAGCGGACGCACCCGGCGGGCAACCCCCTGGCGACACCGCAGCGGGCGCATCCGGCGGGCAGGCCCCTGGAGAGACCTCCGCGGAAGCGCCCGGCGGGCAGGCCAGTCCCGGTGCTGCCCCGGGGGCGCCGGGCGACGGCGCGCTTGCCGACGCGGCACAGCCGGGCATCGCCCGGGCCTTCGACGCGCGGGGCCGCTTCCTGCCCCGGTGGGAGCGCGACCCGCTGAGCGGCACCCTGCATCTCGAAGCGCTCGACGACCTGGATACCAGCCTCCCCTACACCGGGGTGCGCAACGCCTTCCTGGCCACCGGCATGCGCGGCCCCACGGTGAGCGAGCCCCATGCTCATGCCGATCAGGTGCATGTGGACACGCTGGCCCCCGTGGTGGTCGACGGGGTGTTCCGCGGCGTGGCCGGGGTGGGGCAGTCCCTGCCCACGATCGCCGCGAGCCTGGGCGTCGCGGCCCGGGACCATGGGGTCGACATCCTGCTCCTGAGCCAGCAGAACCGGCTGATCGCCGACACCATGCCCGACGGCGCCACGCACCGCACCCAGCCGATCAGCGACCTCCCGCTCGGCGCCACGCTCGCGCCCCTGCTGCTGCGCGACAGCGACGGCCGGTTCCTGACGGCGCGGGACCCGGAGACGGGCCGGGCCATCGGTTTCGCCAGCTTCCCTGTGGCGGCCGGAAACTGGCTCGTGGTGGTGCGCAGCGCCGAGGGCATGGCAACCGGGCCGCTGGTGCGCGCGATGGCCCACACCGGCTGGCTGGTGCTGGGTGCGCAGGCCATCGCGATCCTGCTGCTGGTGCTCGGCACCCGCCACATCAGCCGCAGCATCGGCTCGGCGGTGCAGGGCGCGCGCAGCATCGCGCGCGGCGCCACGGACTGGACGCCCGCGCATGCCCCCGGCGCCGACGAACCGGGCCAGCTGCAGCGCAGCTTCGCCGAGCTCTGCGACAGCTACCGCGAGATGACCGCGATCTGCGAGGCCATCGCCAAGGGGGATTTCAGCCGCCGGCTGGACCCGCGCTCGACGGAGGACCGGCTGGCCCGGGCGATCAACGACATCATCCGCACCCGCTCCGCCGCCGAGGACGCCCTGCGCGCCGCCGAAGCGCGCAGCAGCCTGATCCTCGCCTCGGTGGAGGACGGCATCATCGGGCTGGACCCGGAGGGCGTGGCCACCTTCGTGAACCGCGCCGCGGCCGCGATGCTGGGCTACGAGGCCGCGGACCTCATCGGCGCACCGGTGGCCGAGACCATGCGCCGCCCTCCGGGCAGCGCCGCGCATCCCGATGCCGAACTGCTCTGGCGCGCGGACGGCACCTCCTTCCCGGTGGAATATTCCACCACGCCGATCCTGCGTGCCGGCACGACGATCGGCAGCGTGATCGTGTTCCGCGACATCACCGCCCGGCGCGCCGCCGAGGGGGAGATCCGCGCCGCGCACCGGCGCCTGCAGGAGATCCTCGACAATTCCAACATGCTCGTGGTGATCAAGGACCCGGACGGGCGCTACCAGCTCACCAACGCGGAGTTCGACCGCAAGTTCGGCCGCACCTGCGAGGGGCTGGACGACGAGGCGCTGTTCCCGCCGGAGGTGGTGAGCGAGCTGCGCGCGCACGAGGCGCAGGTGCTGGCCGGCGGCATGCCGATGCAGTTCGAGGAAGCCATGCCCGTGGACGGGGTGGTGCACACCTTCATCACCACGCGCTTCCCCCTGAAGGACGAGACCGGCGCGCCCTATGCGGTGGTGGCGGTGGCCACGGACATCTCGGCGCGCAAGGCGATGGAACGCGAGCTCTCCGCCCGGGTGGAGGAGCTGGGCGAGGCCCGCCGCGCGGCCCTCAACATGATGTCCGACCTCTCGGAGGAGCGCAAGCTGGCCGACGGCCTGCGCGCCCGTGCCGAGGCGGCGAGCGCCGCGAAGTCAAGCTTCCTCGCCATGATGAGCCACGAGATCCGCACGCCGATGAACGGGGTGATCGGCATGATCGACCTGCTGCGCGACACCGGGATGGATGCCGACCAGTCCGCCATGCTGGAAACCGCGCGGGATTCCGCCTTCGCCC
This sequence comes from Paroceanicella profunda, assembly GCF_005887635.2. Lineage (GTDB taxonomy): Bacteria > Pseudomonadota > Alphaproteobacteria > Rhodobacterales > Rhodobacteraceae > Paroceanicella > Paroceanicella profunda. The sequence continues at coordinate 574,306 of NZ_CP040819.1, forward strand.
TGCTGCAGATCATCAACGACATCCTCGACATCTCCAAGATCGAGGCCGGCAAGATGACCATGGAGGTCGTCGGGGTGGAGGTGCAGGAGGTCGTGGAGGGCGTGGCGGAGACCCTCGCGCTCTCCGCCGCTCAGCGCGGCGTGCGGCTGAGCGTGCATGTCGCCCCCGACCTGCCCGGCCAGGTGCTTTCCGACCCGGTGCGCCTGCGCCAGATCCTGTTCAACCTGGTGGGCAACGCGATCAAGTTCACCGCCGGGGTGGAGGGCCGCCCCCGCACCGTCTCCCTGCGCGCGGAGGCAACCGGCACCCCACGCCCCGACGGCCGGCAGATGGTGCGCTTCACGGTCCGCGACACCGGCATAGGCATTTCCGCCGAGGCGATCGGGCGGCTGTTCCAGCCGTTCTCGCAGAGCGATTCCAGCACCGCGCGGCGCTTCGGCGGCACCGGGCTGGGCCTGTCGATCTGCAAGACGCTGAGCGAGCTGATGGGCGGCACCATCACCGTGACCAGCACCCCGGAGGAGGGCTCCTGCTTCACCGTGGACCTGCCGCTCATGCCCGATGCGGCGGCGGCCGGGGCGCCCTCCGCCCTGCCCGATCTCACTGGCCTCACCCTGGGGGTGATGACCCTCTACGCCGACACGGCCGACACCGTGACCGCCTATTGCACCCGCCAGGGCGCGGAGACCCTGCGCCTCGCGGATCTCGCCGCCCTGCGCGCCGCCGCCCCCGGCCTCGACGTGCTGCTGATCTCCGGCGCGCTGGGGCCGGACATCGTGACCCCGGCCCTGACGCAGTACCGCGTCGCCCGCCCGGGCGGGCCCTGCGTGCTGCTGAGCACAGACCCGGTGGGCCGGCGCGGCCCGGCCGTCCCCGGCACCGTGGTGACGGATGCGCGCCCGGTGCGCCGGGCCCGGCTGCTGCGCGCCGTGGCCGTGGCCGCCGGCCGGCTCGACCCGGCCGCGCGGGAGGAGACCCGCGCCGCCCCCGCGCCGCGCGCGCCCTCGCCGGAGGCGGCACGGACCGCCGGGCGCATGGTGCTGGTCGCCGAGGACAACCCCTCGAACCGCGACGTGCTGCGCCGCCAGCTCGAACGGCTGGGCCATGCCTGCGAGATCACCTCCAACGGGGTGGAGGCGCTGGCCGCCTTCCGCGCCGCGCCGGGGGCCTATGGCGCGCTGCTCACCGATTGCCACATGGCGCGCATGGACGGGTTCGCACTCGCCAGCGCCATCCGCGCGATCGAGGCCGGCGGGCCGGACCGGCTGCCGATCATCGCCGTCACCGCGAACGCGCTGCAGGGCGAGGGCCCGCGCTGCGTGGCCGCCGGCATGGACGATTTCCTGCCCAAGCCGGTGGACATGGCCCGGCTGCGCGACGTGCTGGGCCGCTGGCTCGGCGCGCCCGCCGTGGCCCTGCCGGAGCCCCGCCCGCGCGACGAGGCCCTGCGCCTGCGGGCCGGAACCCTGCACAGCTCGATCACCGCCGGCATCGCGCGGCGCGACGCGGAGGCCGTGCGCCTCGCCGCCGCCACCCTCGCGACCACCGCCGCGGAGGCCGGCGCGCGGGAGATCGCCCGCCTGGCCCGCGCGCTGGAGGGCGCCGCCGCCGCGCTGCCGCCCGAGGCCGGCCTCGCCCCGCTGCACGGTTTCGCACGCGACATCGGCCGGGCCGTCTCCGCCCTGGACGGGGAGACCGCCCCCCGCCCGGGCGGGCGCGTGGCCCCCGCGCCCGGCGGCATGCTGCACGCCCCGCCGCCGCCCGCCCCGCTGCGATCGCTCGACCCCAGCGGCCTGATGACGATGTTCAGCGACGAGACCACGGTGCGCGACATCCTGCGCGACTTCGTGCACCCCGCGCGCGGCATCGCCGGGGAGATCGAGGCCGGGCTGCGCGGCCAGTCCGCCGATGCGATCTGCAAGGCCGCGCACAAGTTGCGCTCCTCCTCGCGCGCGGTGGGCGCGCATGTGCTGGCCGACCTCTGCGAGGCCTTCGAGGAGGCCGGACTGCGCGGCGACTGGCCCACCCTGCACGACCTGCATCCGAAGCTGGAGCCGACCCTGCACGCCGCCTTCCGCCAGATCGACGCCCTCGTGGCCGACATCCCGGACAGACCGGCGTGACCCCTCCGCCGCCGCGCCCGGGCAGCGCGGGTGCCGCCGGCGCGCGCCCCGGGGCCTGCCCCGCCGAGGCGCCCGCGTCCCCGGCCCGGACCCGGGCAGGCGCCGGTGCGCCTTGCCCCCCGCGTGCCGCGAACCGGGCTATGCCTTGCCCGCGTTGCGGATTATGCTGAGCGCCCGGCCGCGGCACGGGCCACGATCCGGCCGGCCGCCGGGCCCGCTCCCGGCGCGCACGGCCTGCGCCGGGCGCCGCACTGGTCCGGCCGCCGGCCCCGGCCGAGGGAGACGTGAATGCCCGTGATGTGCGGCCTCAATGTCCTCGTCATCGACGACGAGCCCTTCATGCGGTCGCTGGTGAGCCGGCTGCTGAGCGTGATGGGCGCCGCCTCGGTGACCGCCTGCGCCGAGGGGCGCGCCGCGCTCGACACCGGCGTGTCCGGCATCGACCTGGTGCTGTGCGACCTCAACATGCCGGGCATGGACGGGCTGGAGTTCCTGCGCCTGCTGGCGGAGACCCGCTACCAGGGCGCCGTGGTGCTGATGAGCGGCGAGAACCCGCGCATTCTGGAGACCGCGCTGTCGCTGGCGCGCGCGCATGGGCTGGACGTGCGTGGCGCGCTGGCCAAGCCGATCACGCCGGATGCGCTGCGCGCGGTCCTGCCCCGTGCGCTTCCCGCGCGCGCAGAGGCTCCCGCACCCGGCCCCGGCCCGGAGCCGGACTGCGACGTGCCCTTCACCCCGGAAGACCTCGCGCGGGCCATCACCGCCCGGGCGGTGGAGGTGCATTTCCAGCCCAAGGTGCGGGTGAGCGACGGGAAGGTGATCGGGGCGGAGGCGCTGGCGCGATGGCGGCTGGACGGCCGGCCCGTGCCCCCCGCGCGGTTCATCCTGTGCGCCGAGGAAAACGGGCTGATCGACGCGCTGACCGACGTGGTGTTCAGCAAGGCGGTGCGGCAGGCCGGCCGCTGGCAGGCCGCCGGCCGGAACCTGAAGGTGTCGGTGAACATCTCCGTGCTGTCGCTGGACCGGCTGGACCTGCCGGATTACATCGTCGACACCGCCGCCGCGGCCGGGGTGGACCCCACCGCGCTGGTGATCGAGCTGACCGAGAGCCGCCTGATGACCGACCTGCGCCGGCCTCTCGAAGTGCTCACCCGGCTGCGGCTGAAGGGCGTGGGCCTCGCGATCGACGATTTCGGCACCGGCTATTCCACCCTGGAACAACTGCGCCGCATTCCCTTCACCGAGCTGAAGGTGGACCGGCTGTTCGTGGCCGGTGCGGCGCAGGATGCCACCGCCCGGGCGATCCTGGAATCGAGCGTCGCCCTGGCGCGCGCGCTCGGCCTGGAGACGGTGGCCGAGGGCACGGAGACCCGGGAGGACTGGGACCTGATGAGCGCCCTCGGCGTGGACATGGTGCAGGGCTTTTTCGTGGCACGCCCGATGCCGGCGGAGGAATTCGACGCCTGGCACGCCCTCTGACCGGGCCTGCCCGGCCGCGGCACCCGCCTCTGCAACCCGGGCAACCATCTCCCCGGTGGCCGCGCCGGACAGCGGGGCGGCCGCCGGCGCGCCTTCCCCTGTCCGCCCTCACTCCCGCCCCCCGTCGCCCCTCGCCCGGATGCAGCGGGCAGCGGGCAGCGGGCAGCGGGCAGCGGGCAGCGGGCAGCGGGCAGCGGGCAGCGGGCAGCGGGCAGCGGGCAGCGGGCAGCGGGCAGCGGGCAGCGGGCAGCGGGCAGCGGGCAGCGGGCAGCGGGCAGCGGGCAGCGGGCAGCGGGCAGCGGGCAGCGGGCAGCGGGCAGCGGGCAGCGGGCAGCGGGCAGCGAACCTGCTCTGCCCCGGGCCCCGGCGCAAGTCCCGCGGCGTTCTGCGTTGCGGGTGAACCGGCGCGGTCTGCCGCGCCCACGGGCGCTGACCGGCGGAGGGGGGCGGAGGCCCGCCGTTCAACGACCGGGGGAGGCAGCGAACGCCTGCCGTTCAACGCCGCGCCCTCGCGCTGTCCCCCCCGGGGCGCCCGGGGCACCGGGGGCGATGTTTCCCGGGGCCGGTCGCGCGCCGTTGACGCCATCGCCCTGCCGGTGAAGGCGGCCGGGGCTCCCCGGCAAGGCGCCTCGCCACCCTGCGGGGGTGGGCAGCATCGGGGAACCGGCGCCTCCGCGAGCCCTTCCGCAGGGGCGCGGGTGTCAGGCCTTGGGGCCGGCCAGCCGCTCCGCGCGCGGGCGGCGGAAGGTCTGGCGGCCGGCCTTCCAGCCCGCCAGCACCGGCGCCGGGCCGCGCAGGGCCGTCACCGGGTCCGGCGCGTCGAGGAGCACGATGTCTGCCGGACCGCCCGCGCGCAGGCCATGCGGCGCGCCCAGCTGTCGGGCGGCGGCGGCGGCCACCATGTCGAACAGCGCCGCGATGCCGTCATCCGTCGCCACCTGGCCGGCGATGGCATAGAGGTTCGCGATGCGCGCCAGCGACGCGTCCCCGAACGGGGTGAACGGGTTGAGGATGTTGTTGCTGGCGAGCGAAACCGTCACCCCCGCCGCGCGCAGGGCCATGGCCGGCGCGAGGCCGCGCGGCACCAGCCGGTCCACGCCCCGCCCCCCGAGGAAAAGGTCCGTCGCCGGCAGGATGCTCACCGCCACGCCCGCGCGCGCCAGCCCCTCGGCCAGCCGCGCCACCGCCTCCGGCGCCATGGCCGAGAGCTTGGTGACATGGCCCACGGACACCCGGCCGCCGAGGCCGCGCGCCGCGGTCTGCGCGATGATCTCCGGCAGGATGGAGCCCTGCGGGTCGAGGTCGAAATCGGCGTGGAAATCCGCCGGCACGCCGAAGCGCTCCGCGAGGTCGAGGATGGCGGTGACATGCGCCACCGGGTCCGGATCGGTATAGGGGCAGCCGCCCACGGAACCGGCACCGCCCGCCAGCGCCGCGACGAGGAGCTCCGCGGTCTCCCGCTCGTTGGTGAGGCCTTCCTGCGCAAAGGCGCAGAGGTCGATGTCGATGGCCTCCGCCCAGGCCGAGCGCCGCTCCAGCAGCGCCGCGAAGGAGCGCAGGCCGGCGCGCGGGTCCACCTCCACGAAGGAGCGCAGGCGCGTGGTGCCCTGCAGCACGGCCATCTCCAGCACCCGGTCGGCGCGGGCGGAGACGTCCGCCTCGGTGAAGGCGGCCTTGGCCTTCGCGCTGCCGGTAATCGCCTCGGCCAGCGTGCCCTCGCAGATCGGGCACCGCTCCAGGATGCAGGCCTTGTCGAGGTGGATATGGCTTTCCACGAAGCCGGCAAAGGCGAAGGCGCCGCCCGCCTCCACCCGCCGCGCGCCGCCGGGCAGGCCCCGCGCCATGGCGGCGATACGCCCGTCGCGCACCCCGATGTCCAGAGGCGCCCCGGGCCCGACGCGCGCCCCGGCGATGACGAGATCGAATTCCATGCGGCTCCCCCTGCTGCCCCGCCCCCTTGATGGCACGGCCGCGCGCGGTGAGAAAGCCCCGGCCGCGCAGGCAGGTCCCCGCCCGACGGAGAGCGGAGCGCATCGGTCTTCCAGCCTGCACCCCAGCAACAGTGCGGGAGGGGATACGCGCGGGCAGCGGGACGTCAGGCCGCGCCGACGGACCGCGGGGCGTGGTGCGCCGGACGGCGGGCGCATCGGGCCCCGCGTGCATCGCCGTCGCACTGCGGGAGGGGCGCCGGGGACAGGGCGATGCACCGCCCGGCGGCGGGGCGCGCTGGTGCGTCGCCGGTGGGGGCGGAGGCAGTGGCGGGCTCTGCTGCGGCGGGGCGCTCGATACAGAGGGCGCGCTGCGCGGGCGCAGGATGCCGGGAGCAGGAGCGCCCGGCGGCCGGGCCGGGACACCGGATCGCGCGGATGCGGGAGGCGCCGGGGCGGCGCCGCGGAGCCGGATCGTTCAGGCGCGGGGGCCGAGGCGGGCGCGCAGTTCCTCGGTCACCTCGGTGGCGGCCTCGCGCACCAGGCGGGCCCAGAGCTGCATGCGGCCCTCGTCGGCGCGGAAGATCGGCCCGGTGACGGAGAGGCCCGCCGCCCGGCTGCGCCCCGAGGAGGGGATGGGCGCGGCCACGCAGCGGATGCCGGGGCCATGTTCCTCGCGGTCGAAGGCCACGCCCTCCGCCCGCACGCGGGCCAGTTCCTCCAGCAGCGGGCCGGGCCCGGTGTGGGTGTTGCCGGTGAAGCGCTCGAAGTCGAGGCGCGCGACCACGGCCGCGACCTCCTCCGCGTCGAGGGTGGAGAGCGCGGCCTTGCCCACGCCGGTGCAATGCAGGGGGCGGTGTTGCCGATCTGGGAATGCATCCGCACCGCCTTCCGGCTCTCGACCTTGTCGAGATAGACCATCGAATCGCCGCTGAGCACCGCGAGATGCACGGTCTCGCCGGTGGCGTCGTGAAGGCGGCGCAGGTAGGGCTCGGCCACGGCGCGGAAGGCGTTCTCCGCCCAGGCGCGCGAGGCGAATTTCAGCAGCCGCAGCCCCAGGGAGTAGGAGTGCCCGCGGTCGATGGTCACCAGCCCCTCGGCGGCGAGATTGGTCAGCTGCCGGTGCAGGGTGCCGCGCGGCTGGCCGGAGACGTTCAGAATGTCGGTGAAGCGCATCGGCCCTTCGGCCGAGGCAATGATCTCGAGCACGTCGACGGCCTTGCCGAGGGTTCCGGTCTGCCTCTCCGAGCCGAATTCGCCCGGTATGCGTCGTCCCATCGTCGCCCCACCCCCGTTTGCGGACCGCCCGGTCCAGCAGCCCCCACCACCTGCCCGTGCGCCCCGCCGAAACGCGTCCTCGCAGACCGCGCCTCCCGGGCGGAGCCAGGCTGCGCGGACATCGCGCGCCCCCGGGCCAGGGCCCCGACACGCGCCCGGTCGCTTGACAGGCACCACACGGGCTTTCTATCGTTCCGGATAACAGAAGTCAATTCCGGATAGTGGAACTCCCCGACGGGCGATTCCTCCGGGCGAAGGGACAGCGACCATGGTGAGGGCAGGCAGCGGGCTGACGCAAGCGGCACGGGGCGAGACGGCATGAGCGGGGCGTTCTGCGCCGCGGTGGACTGGGGCACCTCGAGCTTCCGGCTCTGGCTGCTGGACGCGTCCGGCGCGCCGCTGGCCGAGCGCCGCAGCGACCAGGGCATGTCCGGGCTCACCGGCGGCGGCTTCGGCACGGTGCTGGAGAGCCACCTCGCGGCGCTCTCCGCGCCCGCGGACCTGCCGGTGGTGGTCTGCGGCATGGCCGGGGCACGGCAGGGCTGGATCGAGGCACCCTATGTCGACACGCCGGCCGCGCTGGACAGGGTGGCGGACCACTGCGTGCGCCCGGAGCACGCGGCGCGCGAGGTGCGCATCCTGCCCGGCGTCGCGCAGCGCGACCCGGCCGCGCCGGACGTGATGCGCGGTGAGGAGACCCAGCTTCTGGGCGCCTTCGCCGGGCAGGACGGCGCCGGGCTCGCCTGCATGCCCGGCACGCATTCCAAGTGGGTACGGCTGTCGGGCACCCGGATCGACGGTTTCTCCACCGTGATGACCGGCGAGATGTTCGCCGCCCTGGGGCATCACACCATCCTCTCGCATTCGCTCGCGGAGCCCGAGGGCGAGGCGGCCGCGGCGGCCTTCGCGGCGGCGGTCCGGCGGGCGCTGGCCCGCCCGGAGGCCCTGGTGTCGGAGTTCTTCCGCATCCGCGCCGGCGGCCTGCTGGGCTTCGCCGCGCCGGGCACGGGCGGTGGCACGCTTTCCGGCCTGCTGATCGGCGCGGAGATCGCCGCCGCCCGGGCACTGGCCGGCCTGCCGGAGGAGGTGACGCTGATCGCCTCCGGCGCGATCGCGGAGCGTTATGGCACGGCACTTGCCCTTGCCGGCTGCACCACCCGGCGCATAGATGCAGACGGGGCCGCGCGGGCGGGGCTCTTTGCCGCCGCCACGCGCCTGTGGCCCACCCGGAACCGGAGAGACTGAAGCATGACCCAGAGCACCCCCTGGCCCGCGCCCCGGCGCCCGCTTGTCGCCATCCTGCGCGGCGTCGGCCCGCAGGAGATCGAGGGCATCGCCGCCGCGCTGATCGAGGCCGGGTTCGAGGCGCTGGAAGTGCCGCTGAATTCGCCGGACCCGTTCCGCTCCATCGAGCTGGCCCGGCGTCTCGCGCCCGACACTTGCCTCGTCGGCGCGGGCACGGTGCTGGAGCCGGCGCAGGTGGACCGGCTGCACGGCGCCGGCGGCACCCTGGTGGTGAGCCCGAACGTGGAGCCGGCGGTGATCCGCCGCGCCACCACGCTGGGCATGGTCACCATGCCCGGGGTGTTCACCATCACCGAGGCCTTCACGGCACTGAAGGCCGGGGCCTCGGCGCTGAAGTTCTTCCCCGCCAGCGTGCTGGGGCCCTCGGGCATCCGGGCGCTGCGCGCGGTGCTGCCGGCCGATGCGGTGGTGGGCGCGGTGGGCGGCGTGTCGGAGACCGATTTCGCGGCCTATGTGGCGGCCGGAACCGGCGCCTTCGGCCTCGGCTCCAGCCTCTACAAGCCGGGCTTCACCGCCGAGGAGGTGGGCGTGCGCGCCCGTGCCGCCGTGGCCGCCTGGGACGCCCTCTCCGAGGGCTGAGCCATCGGCGCGCCGGCCGGGTGCGCCTGCGCCGGCGGGCCGTGCGCCGGGAATGACGGCCAAGGCAAGGCCACGGACGGATTCGGCCCCCCGCCGGGTTCGCGCGCTCGGGAGCCCGCGCGCCCGGGCGGAGGGCCGTGCGCCAGGCATGACAGCCGAAGGCGGGGCACGGACGGCTTCGGCCCGCCCGGGCCGGGTTCGCGCGTTCGGGAGCCCGCGCCCGGGCGGAGGGCTGTGCGCCAGGCATGACAGCCGAAGGCGGAACACGGACGGCTTCGGCCCGCCCCGCGCACCGGCCGGGTACGCTCGCCCGGGCGGAGTGCCCCGCTGGCGCTGTCGGATCGACGGGACCTTCCGGACGCAACCGGGCAGGCGGCCCGCCCGGGCATGGCCAGGGAGACCTGCTCCGGCCTCTCGTCAGCCTCCGTCCGTGGTGCAGGCTGCACCGCTGCACGCGCCGGCCGCGTGACGGGCCCGCTTCGGAGCCGCGACACTTTCGGGTCTGGATTGGATACGATCTTGACATCGTTTTGCATACACAGCACAAGCGGGTGGACAGAAACGCCCTCCGGCGCGCCCCTAGCGCCGCTCCGGGCGCGGCCGGTCTTCCGCAGTCCCGCGGCAGGTCGCCGCGTCGGGACAGACAGAAGGACCCGCCATGAGTGCAGACGCCCCGCGCCGCCGCTTCGACTTCGACACGCTGAGCCCGCTCGAGCGCTACAAGCTGCTCATCGGCTCGGTCGTGCCGCGCCCCATCGCCTGGGTGACCACGGTGGACCCGGAGGGCCGGGTGAACGCCGCGCCCTACAGTTTCTTCAACGTGCTGTCGCATGACCCGGCACTGCTGGCGCTCGGGGTGGAGAACCACGCCGACATGCGCCGCAAGGACACAAGCAACAACATCCGCCTCACCCAGGAATTCACCGTGAACATAGTGGACCACGCGCTGGTGGAGGCGATGAACGTCACCGCGGTGCCCTTCCCGCCGGAGGTGGACGAACTGGCCGCGGCCGGGCTCACCGCCGTTCCGGGCGCGCGCGTGGGCTGCCCCTACATCGCCGAGGCGCCGGTGGCGCTGGAGTGCCGCAACTACACCACGCTGTCCATCGGCCGCTCACGCGAGATCGTGCTGGGCGAGGTGCTGGCGATGCACATCCGCGCGGACCTGGTGAACGAGCGCCTGCACGTGGACCCGGCCGGGCTGGACGCGGTGGGCCGCCTGGGCGGACAGGGCTATTCCACCCTGCGTGACCGGTTCGACCTGCCCTCGATGAGCCTCGCGCGGTGGCAGGAAAGCCTCGCCGCGACCGAGGAGAGCTGAGCCCGGGGGCCTGCCATCTGTGGCGCTCAGCCGGGGGCAGCCACTGGCCACCTGCCGCAGGCGGCACTCGCCCGATAGGGGTCGCCTTCCGTCTGCCGTCTGCCGTCTGCCGTCTGCCGTCTGCCGTCTGCCGTCTGCCGTCTGCCGTCTGCCGTCTGCCGTCTGCCGTCTGCCGTCTGCCGTCTGCCGTCTGCCGTCTGCCGTCTGCCGGGAGGATCATTCCGTGCGCAGGTTGGCGCGCCAGCGTTCGGTGAACAGGGCCTTCTTCTGCCGGTCGGTGGCGGCGAGCAGGGCGGCGGAGAGCGGGATCAGCCGCAGGATGGAGGCGGCGCCGTCCGGCATGTCCAGATCCGCCTCCTCCGGGTCTCCGAAGCGCACGATCAGCCGGGAGCGGATGAGCGCGGCGCGCCCCGCGTCCGACAGCATGAAGTCCAGCAGGGCCGCCGCCGCGCGGCCATGCGGGGCCTGCCGCGGATGAAGGCGGCGCGCGACAGCACCAGCGTATAGTCCTGCGGGCGACCACCGCGAGGTCCGGGTTCTCCTCCGCGCGGGCCAGCGCGTAGGAGCCGAGGATGTTGTAGCCGATCAGCAGCCGCCCGGAGGCCACCGCGTCGGCGATCTCCAGCGAGCAGCAGGTGGCGATGGCCCCGGTGCGCCCGAAGGCCTCCAGCAGGCTGCCGAAGGTGGTGGCCTGCTGCGCATCGGCGAAGGCGAAGAGATAGCCCAGCCCGGAGGCCTCGATGTCATAGGTGCCCACCCGCCCGGCGAAGCGGGTGTTCGCCGGGCGCAGGAGGTCGATGAGGTCGAATCGCGAGCGCGGCGCCTCCTCGGGGGAGACCAGCCGGCGGTTGTAGATGATCACCGCCGGCTCACGCGTGACACCGAAGAGCTCGTTGCGCCAATTCTCCGCCAGCGGCAGGGCGGTGGTGGCCTCGGAGAGATGCGGTTGCGCGCAGCCGTCGTTCACCAGCTTCACCTGCTGGTCCACCGCCGAGCTGATGACGAGATCCGCCACCGGCGCCCGGCCGGCGCAGCCCGCCGCCGTCTCCGCCCCCAGCGGGTTCGAGCCCCATTGCTCATAGCGCACGCCCAGGTCGGCGCGGGTGGCGAGGAAGGCGCGCAGCAACGGCGCGAAGGCGCCGATGTCCGCCGCCCCGCGCACCACCAGCCAGCCCTCCGGCGGCGCCACGCCGAACTCGGCCACCGCCTCGGGCACCGAGGGCGTCGGCGCGCCCCGCCCGATCGGCCCGCGCGCCGCCTCCGGCACGGCGGCGTCCCGCGCCCCTCCGGCGTGCGGGCCATCAGGGGACGGGGCGGTGCCCCCCTCCGTGCATCCTGCGGCGCTGCCGGACCCTGCTTGCCGCTTGGCGAGCCTTCCTCCCCTGCGTCTCGCGGCGCCACCGGGCTTGCGTGCCGCGCGGGGCGGCGGCCTCACCCGCGCTTCGCGGCGCCGCCAAACCCTGCGTGCGGTTCGGCGAGCCCTCCTCCCGCGCGCCCTGCGGCGTTGCCGGGCCTTGCGTGCCGCTTGGCGAGCCTTCCTCCCCGGCGTCCCGCAGCGCCGCCGGGCCTTGCGCGGCGCGCGGCGCGGCGGCCTCACGCGCGCCGGTGGGGGGCGAGGCGCCCTGCCCTGCGGCGGGAGTGACGGGGGCCGCGACGCCCCGGGCCGGCAAAGCCGTCTCCTGCGCGGGACCCGGGCGCGGCAGGGCCAGAGCAGGGCGGCGAGGCGAGCGAGCAGGCGCGGAGTGTCCGGCCGAAAGTCATCCTGTTTCCCTTCGAAGGAGGCCAGGGGCCGCGCGCGCGCTCCCGTCGCGTGCCGCGGGGGCCACGGGCCGCCGCGTTCCGGACACGCCGTCCGGACGGCGCGCGGTCATGCTCCGGCCTCCGGCGGGCCGGGCACGGCGGGCAGCACGAGCGCGGCTTCGAAACCGCCTTCGGCGCCCGGGCGAAGGCCAGCCGGCCGGAATGCGCCCGCGCCACGGCATGCACGATGGCAAGGCCCAGGCCGGCGCCGTCCGGCGTGACACCGGCGGCGCGAGAAGCGGGCGCCGGCATCGCGCCAATGGTCCTCGGGCGGGCCGGCGCCACGATCTCGCACCCGATGGTCGCGGTGCCGGGCGCCGCCGCGCTCACACGCAGGGTCACCGGCAGGATGCGTGGCGGAAGGCGTTGTTCACCAGGTTCTTGCAGGCCTCGGTGAGCGAG